>CAXBDO010000048.1:0-11272 GCA_963974165.1 uncultured Aequorivita sp. | reverse complement strand
TTGATGAACAATCGGGTCTATTTTACAAAGCAGAAGCGCCTGAAGTTTTTTATATTCAAAATCGCCACCCAAAATTCCTTCCAATCCATAACTATAACTGGCATAAAAAGATGGAAAATCGCCTTCATTTATGATGGTTCTTTCCACGCCATAGCCAGAAGTTTTTCTATTGGGTGTATACAGAAACCCCAATTGTATTTCGGCCTGTTGCAGTTCGCTTTTAATTTCGCCTGTAAAAACCCCCTCATCCATTACCTTATAATCGATACTAAAGGTCTCGGTAGCAGATTTCAAGGTTCTATATGAACCGGTAAGCCGTACCACAAAGTTTTTCCAAGGTTCAATATCAAAACCTACAGTGCTTAAATTTATTCGCGAAAGCCTATCGTTAGACCCTACCGAAAGCAATGAGGAAGACGCCAAACTTCTGCCTAAAACATCGTTACTGTTGGTAAGGCTGGCCCCGGTCTGTTCTACGTCGCGACGGTTACCGCCAAAAATTGTAAGTCGGGATTTTCTATCTAAAAGCAATTTTCCGGAAAGCCCATATTTAAATCGGTCGTCCTTAAAGCCATAAGCGCCAAAACCTTCAAGCCTCCACGGGTCGTTTTGCCCAAAATAGGTTCTTCCGCCCAGACGTATTCGCATACCTTCGGCTTCGTTAAATCCAAAAATTGAAAAGATTGGCCCAACATCAAAATTATTTATTTCATAATAGCCACTGGCCAAAGTTGCGCCTAGATTATAAAGCGCCTTAAAACGGCCCACAGTCTTAAGGGTATCGAGCATTTTATAAACGCCGGTTTCATCTTTGCTCAACTGCTCCATTCGATTTTTATCCCAAAAATCATCTGGCCTATTGTATACTTCGTAGTTGTATGGATCTACCTGTTGGGCATAGAATTTTTTGTCCTTCGGAATATCGAATACATAATTATCGTACAAAGTGGTACGTTTTCCGTAGATACCACGTGCCTCTTCCTTCTTCCTAAAACTGAAATCGCTCATAAAATAATCGCGCGTAATCAAGAAGGTTGAATCGTTCAAAACCTCAAATTCCTGCTCAATATACACATCGCGCACCCAATTTAGGTTGGCGCTCTTTGAGGCCTGTAAATTAATTTCCTTAATGGCCCAAGTAGTGTCGTTAACCCAGAAATTCCCTTTAAAGGTCAATTCGTTTTTACGGCGCGGGTAATACACAATATTATAGCACCATTTGTTATCGCGATACGCACTATCGCGCAACACATAGTTATAAACGTCTATTCCGGTACGGGACAGCGGGCTGGTAAAGGCCTTGTCGAAAAACTTAAGGTAATTTTCGTATACATCGTAATCGCTATAAAGATCTTTTACGAATGCGATTAAAGTCTGGTTATTGTCGAACCCTGAATTTTTATTTCCTTGAAGCACTTCTTTTTCTTCCCCCAATAAATTATCGCCATAAACTTTTGATGCCGCTTCATTTATAAATATTGGCAAATAGGTATTTCCGGTAACCTTGGAAGTATCAGTCTGGTCGAAAATAAATTCCATGCCCTTAAAAATCTTGCTTTTAATGAGCGCACTGTCTATAGTGTTTAAATCGAATTCAAGTTTTTCGTATTTATCGTATTGGTATTGGCTGAACTTTTTTACGCCATTCTCCCTTCTATTTTCCCAAATTTTTCGAAGAATATCGAGGGCCGGATTATCTTTTTTGGAAGTTTTTCCGCTGTAGACCACCACCTCATCAAGCGCATCGGCACTTTCTTCCAAAATGACTTCCATAGTGTAAGTGCTACGCGAAGTAAGTTCAACTTCTTTCGTAGTATACCCTATAAATGAAAAGATAACGGTTTTATAAGTTTTATCGCTTTCAAGATAAAAGCGGCCATTTTCGTCAGAAATTGTTCCTTCCTGCGAATCCTTGAAAATTACATTGGCGAAAGCTACCGGATAGTTCGAGGCATCTTTTATAACCCCGCTAACCTTGGTTTGGGAATAAACCGAAGCACTTAAAATTAAAACTGTAAAAAGTAAAAGATGCTTCATATACTAATATAGGGGCTAACAAAAAATCTAATAAAAACTCAATTGAAATTACAAATTTCAAATCGCAATTTCCAAATCACAAAAAACAAATCACAAATCCCAAATAAAATACAAATTTCAAAAATGAATAATCAAATCAAACATTTCACGTTATGATTTTTCGATTATAGCTGATAAGATTTTTTTAAGTTCAATAGCCTCCTGTATAAGAAGCTTGGCTTCCTCTTGGTTTGGCAATTCATTGGTTTCATTAATTAGTCGCAACCAATAAACAGTTTCCTTAGCTTCCTTTCTGCTTATTTTTACACGAAACTTAAAATCTTTTTTGCTTAAGGCTTCATTTGCTTCAATATAATTTGAACCAATGGAGCCCGAAGATCTTATCAATTGTTTTGCGTCTTCAATATTCGCAGGCGTCATTTTTAAAGTCTTGATGAAAATACGAATGTCTTTTGCAAATAAAAAGGTCCGTTCTTCGAGATCATATGGCTTATTTGAAGCAGACATTATTTTCTAACTTTCAGTTTTATTATATTAAATAGGTTTGTTATTTGATGATTGTGATTTGGGATTTATTCGTTCTTTGAAGCTTGTAATTTGAGATTTATTTGATCTTTTGGAGCTTGTTATTTGAGATTTATTTGATTTTTGACGCTTGTTATTTGAGATTTATTTGATTTTTGGTGCTTGTTATTTGAGATTTATTTGATTTTTGGCGCTTGTTTTTTGAGATTTGGCGCTTGTTATTTGCGGGCGTAAAATTAGTCTCTATAAAGCACTTTCTTTACCGCCTTAACAACATCTTCACTATTGGGCAACCATTCTGCCAATAAGTTTGGAGAATATGGCGCCGGAGTATCGGCAGTATTTATTTTTACGATAGGGGCATCCAGGTAGTCAAAAATATTGTTTTGCACCTGATAGGTAATATCGGTAGCAATATTTCCAAATGGCCATGCTTCCTCAAGAATTACCAGTCTATTGGTTTTCTTTACAGATTCATATATGGCTTCATAATCTAACGGACGTACAGTGCGCAAGTCGATTATTTCGCACTCAATTCCTTCCTCGGCCAAGGTATCTGCAGCCTTATAAGCTTCTTTGATAATTTTTCCGAAGGAAACAATTGTTACATCTGAACCTTTTCTTTTAATATCTGCAACGCCAATTGGGATTAAATATTCGCCTTCGGGCACTTCACCTTTATCGCCATACATTTGTTCACTTTCCATAAAAATCACGGGGTCGTTATCTCGAATAGCGCTTTTAAGCAAGCCTTTTGCATCAGCAGGATTACTTGGCACAATTACTTTTAAACCCGGACAGTTAGCATACCAGCTCTCAAAAGCTTGACTATGCGTAGCCGCAAGTTGCCCAGCAGATGCCGTAGGCCCACGGAATACGATAGGAATATTAAACTGTCCCCCGCTCATTTGGCGCATTTTTGCAGCGTTGTTTATAATTTGATCGATGGCTACCAAGGAGAAGTTAAAGGTCATAAACTCAATAATAGGTCTATTGCCGTTCATTGCGGAACCAACACCAATACCCGAAAAACCCATTTCGGAAATTGGGGTATCTATAACGCGCTTGGCGCCAAACTCGTCCAACATTCCCTTACTGGCTTTATAGGCTCCGTTGTATTCGGCAACCTCCTCGCCCATTAAATATATAGATTCGTCGCGACGCATTTCTTCGCTCATCGCTTCCTGTATAGCTTCTCTGAATTGTAGTGTTTTCATCTGTTGAATTTGAAATATAAAAAATCCATATTCCGATAGGTTTCGGAATGGGGAAGCAAAAATACTATAAATACTATCTGTATAAGTATTAATTCGCCACTTTTAACCAAAATTTATTATGCGCGCATAATAAAAAAAAGAAATATATTCTTAACTTCGCCCACGAGCAATTTGGCTTCTTCCATTGCAGCTATATTTGCACAAATTTTACAATCCAAAACACTTATAGTATGAAAATATTAGTCTGTATAAGTCACGTACCGGACACAACTTCAAAAATTAACTTCACCGAGGGCGATACAAAGTTCGACACCAATGGGGTGCAATTTGTAATTAACCCAAATGATGAATTTGGCGTTACGCGCGCTATGTGGTTTAAGGAAAAGCAAGGCGCTACCGTTCATGTTATTAACGTTGGTGGCCCAGAAACCGAACCAACCCTTCGCAAAGCGTTGGCAATTGGTGCCGATGAAGCCATACGTATTAACACCCCAGCTACCGATGGTTATTCGGTTGCCAAACAATTGGCGAACGTTGCCAAGGAAGGCGGGTATGATTTGGTAATTGGCGGAAGGGAATCTATTGATTATAACGGCGGAATGGTTCCAGGCATGCTTGCAAAGCTTATAGGTGCAAATTTCGTAAATACCTGTATTGGTCTTGAGGTTGAGGGCGACAAAGCCACAGCAATTCGCGAAATAGATGGTGGAAAGGAAACTTTAAAAACATCGCTTCCACTGGTAATTGGCGGCCAAAAAGGTTTGGTTGAGGAAAGTGATCTTCGCATCCCAAATATGCGCGGCATTATGCAGGCCCGTTCAAAACCATTGAATGTAAAAGAAGCTATAGATACCAACACCGAAACCAACACTGTTGGCTTTCAAAAACCAGCCCCAAAAGGCGCTGTAAAGTTGGTTGATAATGTAGACGAGCTCATCCAGCTTTTGCATAACGAGGCGAAGGTAATTTAGTTAAAAAACAAATCACAAAAAGGCAAATCACAAACAATCCTACTTTGATTTTTGAATTTTTAAAAATTGGTAGTTGTTTGTTATTTGGAAATTGAGGTCTGGAATTTTTGAAAGCTAAACTCCAAATCTTAAATATTAATTTCAAAATAATATTAAAATGATATTAGTTTATACCGAATCAGAAGAAGGAAAAATTAAAAAAATTGCCTTGGAAGCCGTTGCCTATGCAAAAGGAATCGCCGACCAAATGGGAACTTCTGTAACCGCAGTTAGCATCAATGCCAACGATACTTCAGAATTGGGCAAGTACGGTGCTTCAAAAGTTTTAAAGGTAAGCAACGATAAATTAAATAAGTTTAATGCTGAAGCCTATGCAGACGCTATTGGCCAAGCTGCAAAAAACGAAGGGGCGAAAGTAATTGTACTTACTTCAAGCGCAAACAGTAAATTTTTGGCGCCTACCTTGGCAGTTAATCTGGAAGCTGGGTTTGTACCTAACGTTGTTGCACTACCGGAAAGCACTTCGCCTTTTAAAGTGAAGCATAGCGTTTTTACAAACAAGGCATTTGCTATAACTGAGTTTTCAACTGAAATAAAAGTTATTGGTTTAGGAAAAAACTCATACGGCTTAAAGGAAAACGAAACTTCAGCTACCAGCGAAGACTTTTCTCCAAATCTTGATGCCCACGATTTTGATATGGAAATTGTATCTGTTGATAAGGCCACAGATAAAGTAACCATCGCCGATGCTGAAATAGTTGTTTCAGCAGGTCGCGGAATGAAAGGCCCGGAAAACTGGGGAATGGTAGAAGATCTTGCACAAACATTGGGCGCAGCAACTGCTTGCTCTAAACCCGTGAGCGATATGGGCTGGAGACCGCACAGCGAGCACGTAGGGCAAACAGGAAAACCTGTAGCTTCCAACCTTTATATTGCAATTGGAATTTCTGGTGCCATTCAGCATTTGGCGGGTATTAATGCTTCAAAAGTTAAAGTAGTTATCAATAATGATCCGGAAGCACCTTTCTTTAAGGCGGCAGATTACGGAATGGTTGGCGATGCCTTTGAAATTGTACCGCAACTCACCGAAAAATTAAAAGAATTTAAGGCGCAGAACGCATAATTTTTCATTAATTTGTGCCTCGATAAAAGGCTGTTTAAATTAGGAAACGCCCTCATTTAAACAGCTTTTTTTTATTTTTGTACTTTAATAATTGTACGTCATAAAGTAAAACTTGGAACCTAAAACCAGGAACCTGAAACTTCAAAAATGAGTTTAGTAAAACTTACAATCAAAGGAATTTCATACAGCCAAACCCAAAATGGCGCTTATGCCCTTATTTTAAACGAAGTTGACGGCGAACGAAAACTACCAATAGTTATCGGCGCTTTTGAGGCCCAATCTATTGCAATTGCGCTGGAAAAGGATATTACTCCTCCGCGCCCCCTAACCCACGACCTTTTTAAAAATTTCGCAGACCGATTTGATATTGTTGTAAAGCAAGTAATTATCCACAAATTGGTTGACGGCGTATTTTACTCGAGCATTATATGCGAGCGCGATAAAATTGAAGAAATTATAGACGCCCGAACGAGCGATGCTATTGCGCTGGCCTTAAGATTTAAGGCTCCTATTTTTACCTATAAGAATATTTTGGACAAGGCGGGTATCTATCTTAAAACCTCAACCTCAAAAAAATCGCTATCCAAAAAAGAGGAAGCAGTTATAGAAAATCTTATTCTTGGGGAAGACAAAGAATCAATTAAGCCAAGTAGCGAAAATTACACCAAATACAGCCTTACCGAGTTGAATAAATTATTGGAAGAGGCCGTAAAACAGGAGAACTACGAAAAAGCCGCTAGCATACGCGATGAAATTTCGAAAAGGGAGTAATTTCAATATATAAAAACACACAACACTTTTTGGAATTTGGAAATTAATTCCTGGAACTTATAAGAATATGCAAAAATTCATCCTAGTTGCCATTGCGCTTTTTTTCTTCGGAAATGTCTTCGCGCAGAGTATCGAGAAAACCTGGCAATTTTCAGAAATTAAAGATGAAAATGGCTTAGCCGCCATAAATGTTACAGGGGAAGCCGATTTTCTGAAATTTGAAAATGGCGGTTTTGAATACAAAATAGCAAAAGACAGCCTAAAATCTGAAGGCGACTATCTATTCCAAAAGAATTTATTGGTCCTGTTTTTTAATAATCCGGCAGATAGCATTCGCAGATTTCGGGTAGAACAATTAACAGACAGGACCCTAACCCTTTCCGAAAACAATTACACTTATTCTTTAAAGACATCTACACCACAAACCGTTTCTGCCCTAGAAGCAGTTGGTAATAGCACCAAAATAACGCCAAGCCAAGGATTTTCCATGCAGAGCTTTTGGCGCGGTATTTTAGGGATGATTTCCCTTTTGCTTATTGCTGTTCTTTTTAGTTCCAACAGAAAGGCTATCCACTGGAAAACGGTTGGTATTGGCCTAGCTTTCCAATTGTTTATAGCCGTAGGGGTTTTAAAGGTAAATTTTATTAAAAAAGCTTTTGAGGGCGTAGGCCAACTCTTTGTAAACGTCTTGGATTATACAAAGGCGGCATGCTCGATATAAATTCATACGGGTTTATTTTTGCCTTTCAGGTTTTGCCAACAATCATCTTTTTCTCTGCCCTTACTTCGGTGCTTTTTTACTTAGGCGTAATCCAAATTATAGTGAAGGGAATGGGGTGGCTGCTTACCAAGCTTTTAAATATTTCGGGTGCGGAAAGTTTGAGCGTAGCCGGAAATATTTTCCTCGGCCAAACAGAGGCTCCCTTGCTCATTAAAGCCTATTTGGAAAAAATGAACAAGTCTGAAATGCTGCTTGTAATGATTGGCGGTATGGCAACCGTTGCGGGCGCAGTACTTGCAGCTTATATTGGCTTTTTGGGCGGAGACGATCCAGAATTGCGATTAACTTTTGCGAAACACCTTTTGGCAGCTTCAGTAATGGCTGCTCCGGGCGCAATTGTAATTTCGAAAATATTATACCCACAGACCGAGCCTATTAATACCGATGTAAAGGTTTCTTCTGAAAAAATTGGCTCCAACTTTTTGGATGCCATCGCCAACGGAACTACCGAAGGCTTAAAATTGGCAGTAAATGTGGGTGCAATGCTTTTGGTATTTGTGGCCTTTATTGCAATGCTAAACGGTATACTTGGCTATATAGGCGAGGTAACTACACTTAATGGATGGGTTACGGCAAATTCAGATTATAAAAATCTTTCTTTGGAAGCAATTCTCGGGACTATTTTCGCCCCTTTAATGTGGCTAATTGGCGTTGCCAGTGAAGATATGATGATGATGGGCCAATTACTGGGAATTAAACTTGCCGCCAGTGAATTTGTAGGCTACATACAGTTGGCAGAGCTTAAGGACATTTCAAATAACCTGCATTTAAATTATGAGAAAAGCATTATTATGGCAACCTATATGCTATGTGGGTTTGCAAATTTTGCTTCTATCGGAATTCAGATTGGTGGGATTGGCTCTTTAGCGCCAGGACAGCGCAAAACGCTTTCAAAATTTGGAATGAAGGCTTTGTTAGGTGGAACCATCGCTTCCCTTATTTCGGCAACAATTGCGGGAATGATAATAGGCTAATTAACCAACTACGGTATTTGCCCAATTGGCGGCTTCTTCTATTGTTTCAAAATAACTGAAGGCACCTTGAAATAGGCTCTGTTCATTATAAGCCTCGCTTTTTACGGTTTCGCTATTAGATACTATTGCAATGCCAACCACACTTTTTGATTTGGCCTTTTGATACACTTTAGGGTTCACATTTTTGGCCATTTCCCTATTGGAAATTATAACGCATTTTCTACCCTTATAATGATTGTCTATAGTTTTAACGAGTTCTTTTGCTTCTGCGAAATCGTACTGAGGAGCGTTGAAATAAAATATGGCATAATTTAAATAACACTCTAACAACCCAGAGCTTAGCTCGTATTTTTTTTCCATAGCAGGTAAATTGCAAATTAAAAATAAGGAATATTTCAAATTAAATTCTGCATCGTTAATAACTATTTAAAAAGCACTTCTGAAAATATTTGAGCATCCCCCGCAGGATTAGTACATTAGACCCATAAATTATTTGCCTTCACAATGAAACAATACCACGACCTTTTAAAGCATGTTATAGAAAATGGTTCAGAAAAACAGGACCGCACAGGCACTGGTACCAAAAGCGTTTTTGGTTACCAAATGCGATTCGATTTAAGTGAAGGTTTCCCTATGGTTACCACTAAAAAGCTTCACTTAAAATCTATTGTTTATGAGCTTTTGTGGTTTTTAAATGGCGATACCAACATAAAATATTTACAAGAAAACGGGGTGCGTATCTGGAACGAATGGGCAGATGAAAATGGGGATCTTGGCCCAGTTTATGGCCGCCAATGGCGCAACTGGAATGGGGAGGAAATAGACCAGATTTCTGATATTATTAAAACCCTTAAAAACAATCCAGATAGCAGACGGATGTTGGTAAGCGCTTGGAACCCCAGCGTTCTGCCAGACACTTCAAAACCTTTTGCCGAGAATGTAGCAAATGGAAAAGCCGCCCTTCCACCCTGCCACGCTTTTTTTCAATTTTATGTAAGTCCCCCAACCATTGAGGGCGATGATAGTTCGCGAAAATTATCCTGCCAGCTGTACCAAAGAAGTGCCGATATTTTCTTGGGCGTACCTTTTAATATAGCATCATATGCACTACTAACTATGATGATGGCGCAAGTTTGCGGTTACCAGCCGGGCGATTTTATACACACCTTTGGCGATGCACACATTTACAGCAACCACTACGAACAAGTTGAGCTTCAATTATCTCGAGATTTGAGACCATTGCCAAAAATGTTGCTAAATCCAGAAGTAAAAGATATATTTGGCTTCACTTTCAATGATTTTACGTTGGAAGACTACAATCCGCACCCACATATTAAAGGTGCCGTTGCCATTTAGACCCAATCTTAAACCCCAAATATGAAAAATTTAATTATTGCCACCTGCCTACTATTCTCTACCACCATTTTTGCACAGGAATGGGGAGATGTTCAAAAAAATACCGTAACCCTTAAGGAAATTGGCCCAGTTTGGCCAGGCTGTGAAAAAGGCAGCGCTACCGAACGCGACAATTGTTTTAATACCCAATTGGCCACCCACATTTCCAAAAACTTTAAATACCCGGCGCAGGCGTATAAAAACAACGATCAAGGAAAGGTTATTGTTGAATTTATAATTAACGAACAAGGCCTTGTTGAAGTAAAAAACGTTTCGGGAGGAACCAAAGAATTACAGGAAGAAGCCAAACGCAATATTATGGCAATTCCAAAAATGGCCAAGCCAGGAATGATGGGCGGCAAGCCCCGAGCTATTAAAATGGCAGTCCCCTTTACCTTTAAAACTGGGAAGTAATTTTGTACAAGTATTGTGTTTTCTTATCTTTTTTTCTTTTTTACGCTAAAAGCTATAGCCAGTTTATAAGTCTTGAAGCCTGTAATGAAAGTAATAGTATAGCTTCTCGGAATACTTGTTTCAAAAACTATGTAGAAAGTTTATTAATAAACGCTTTTGAAGAAAACAAAAGTAAAATTAAATTAGGCAGAAATTCCGATAAGTTAACTCTGGAAGTTTTTATTGACGAAAATGGGAATTTCAAAATTGTCCAACTAGAAGTTAAAAATATAGGCCTATACAAGGTTACCCAAAGTGTAATTGCAAACCTCCTGCCAATTTCTGCATATAAAAATTATGAAGGAGTTACACTTTTTGACACGTTTAATGTTGAAATCAATTTTCCTTTAATAGACAACAAACCCTCTTCTCAAGAAAATATCTTTACCCTTCAAACTGTCGAAAAAAGTCCGATTTTTCCGGGATGTTATGCTGATGATAAGGAGAGCCATAGAACCAGCATGTCTGAAAACATTGAAGCACATATAGCAAATAATTTCAGTGTATTTTTAAAGCCAAATTCTCGGGTTAAAAAGGGGAATCAACGAATTAATATTCAATTTAAAATCAATAAAAATGGTTTTGTTGATGATATAAAGGTTAAAGCAAAATACAAGGAATTAGAAGTTGAAGCATATAGGGTTATTAAAGCACTTCCTAAAATGACTCCAGGGAAAAATGGTAACGTGCCAGTTGATGTTACATTTCTGTTACCAATGACATTCAATTTACATTAAAGATTTTAGCGATAAATATTAATTTACTGATAAAGATATTGGAAGCTAATAATTTACCGCCGAACAATTTTTAAAGAATCGTTATTTTCCACTCTAGCAATGAGTAAAGAAGAATAATAGGCATGCCTTCGGGAAATATTTCAATGCTGAAAATTTTGCTTTTGTGAGGTAAGAAATCTCAGTTTAACAACTGTTTAACGCCACAGGAAGAGTCTTAAACAATATTAAATATTTATATTTAAAGTGTCGTCAAAAAAATGCGGCACTTTTTTTATGGTAGCTACAGAC
>CAXBDO010000047.1:0-11442 GCA_963974165.1 uncultured Aequorivita sp. | reverse complement strand
CCGTTGAAGCATAGCTGGACGCATAATCAAGATTTACTTGCTGGTCTTTATCCATATACTTCTTCATAACGTCCATGGCCGTTTTTGAAGCCTCTACCCACGCAGGGTATGCATATTCCACATTTTGCTCAATTCCACCGGCGGGCATCCAACGGTTGGTTCTACCTGGGTAGCCAAGAATCATTGCGAAATCGTTTTCCTCAAAACCTTTAATGCTCGTTTTTAGGTGGTGTTTTGGTTTAAGCGGCACATTGTCTTCTGAATATTCAGCTGGGTTTCCGTCCTTATCGGCGTACACTCTAAAAAGTGAAAAATCGCCAGTATGTCTTGGCCATTCCCAGTTATCGGTATCACCACCAAATTTTCCGATGCTTGCAGGAGGAGTTCCTACCAAACGCACATCGTTATAATCTTGGTAAACAAAGTAGTAAAATTCATTGCCTTGGTAAAAAGATTTTACCGAAACCGTGTATTTTCCACCTTCGTTATTTTCTTGCTCAATTTTAGCAATTTCTTTGTTAATGGTTGCTTCGCGTTCTGCTTCGGTCATTTTATCGTTAACCAATGCAAGTATTCTTTTAGAAACATCGTCCATTCTCACGAAAAAGCGAACCGAAAGACTTTTAGGCTTTAATTCCTCGCTATGGTTTCCTGCCCAAAATCCGTTGGTTAGGTAATCATTTTCAGCAGTTGAAAGTTCTGCAATTTGGCTATAGCCACAGTGGTGGTTGGTAAGCACTAAACCATTATCTGAAATAATTTCAGCCGTACATCCACGGTTAAATTGCACTATGGCATCTTTAAGACTGGCATTGTTGATACTGTAAATTTCTTCGGGTGTTAGCTGAAGGCCCATTTTCTGCATATCGCGGTAATTCAATCGCTCAATATGCATTAAAAACCACATACCTTCATTGGCCTGAACAGGCAGAACGAAAGCAGCAAGTAGGAAACAAATAATTAATTTTTTCATTAGAAAAAGAAGTTTTGATTATTATAAAGTGTGGAAACAACCCCTTTAATAGGGTTCCATTTCTCGGTCGGTAAATATAGATGGATTCTCCGCTTTTAGAAATCTAAATGGAATAAAAATATTGGAATTTTAACTTTTTGTTAAGATTAGGAATATAACAGAAATAACAAATTCAATGGCCCGCATAGCAGTGTACACATTTCATATGGAACTAATTCTTCCTATCATATTGAATCAGTTGCTGGTTTATTTAATTCATTATCCATCTTGCAAAGGAAAAACCCTTACAATCAATTCAAAAGAAATGGTTCGGCGATTTACTTTTGAAAACCCAACTTTTATGAATAGATTTAATGACTTAATTTTTAAAACCATATTTATGAAAAAAACCACTACGCTTCTTTCGTTGTTATTCCTAGGAATTATCTCGACAACTACTGCCCAGCAAGAGGGCAAGAAAGCAAGCCTAAATGAAGATGGCACTATTTCCGTTGAAACTATTATCCTGCCCCAAAATTACAACGCGCAACAAGGTCAAGTTTTTGACCGCATTTGGCGCTTTGGCGAACCGGCACACCCAAACCTAAAAAATAGTCGCGGTACTACTTTGGCCGATATCAATAATGACGGCGTAGATGAAGTACTTTACGGCATCTGGAATACGCTCTATGCATTAAATGGCGATGGCTCTATATTATGGGAAAAGCCTGTAAGCGGTACAATTTTACTTCCACCATCAGTGGCCGATTTGGATGGCGATGGCACACTTGAAATTGTTTTAAACACAGGTGGCGTACCAAATGCCGGACGTGTATATTTAATGGACGCCACGGGTAATGATCTTCCTGGATGGCCATTAAATTTTGCAGACCACTGGATGATTAACGCTCCAGCTATAGCCGATGTAGATGGCGATGGGATGTTAGATATTGTTACAGGCGAGCGAGTAGCAAGCGCACAAGGCTTTGTGCACGCCATTAAAATGGACGGCACACCCATCAACGCCAACTGGCCGGTAGAAGTTCTTGCCACCCCTGCTTTTACACCTTCAATTGCCGATGTTGATAATGACGGTAGCCCAGATGTGGTTATTGCTGCATCTTCCGAAGGGATGTACATTTTTGATAACCAAGGACAGATTTTTCCTGGTTTTCCGGTGGTAGATCCTAACGTGAAATATTCTTACCAATCTCCAATGCTTGCAGATCTTGACGGCGATGGCGACTTAGAAATAATTGGAAGCAACCATGGCGATGCCCCAGGTTTTTATGTGATGGAACACGATGGTACTTACAAAGCAGGCTGGCCTATTGCTACAAATGGATGGACTTATTCTCCTTCCACAGTTTGGGATGTAGATAATGACGGTACTTTCGACATATTTATGTCGGACAGGGTTACAAGCAGCACCCAAGGGGAAGAACTTCCCGTTCTTTATGGATTGGATCCTGACGGAGGGAATTTACCCAACTTCCCAATTGAAAAATATGGCGGAACGGAAGGCGTAATCTCTATTGCCGATATTAACGATGACGGCGAATTGGATTTAATTTTCCCTAGCATTATGACCGATGCCAATGGTTTTGGATACATCCATGCCTACGCTATGGACGGCAGTGGTGAAATTGATGGCTTTCCATTGCGTACCCGCGGCTTTACATTTTTAAATGGTGCCGTTTTAGGCGATGTGGATAATGATGGGCTTTTAGACCTTACGGCAAATAGTTATACTTTGAATTTTGGTGCCGCCACGGATTCAACATTTGTAAATGTTTATAATCTAAATGTTCCATATAACCCGAATACTATTAAAAGAAACGGATATAAAGGCAACAATACTCGCGATGGTTTTGTTGAATTGGAAGCTATTGCCGGTATCACAGACTTAGGCGCTGCACCAACCATTAATATTTATCCAAATCCTTCTGAAGGAACGTTAACATTTAAAATTCCTACTGCAATTCAAAATGCAAGGGTGAAAATTTATAGTGTGGATGGAAAAGTGGTTTTTTCTGAAGAGAAAAATTTAGAGACAACTTCGAGCTATAACCTGAAACACCTAAATAGCGGATTATATTTCGTCTCCATTTCTGATGGGAAAAGTACGTTTACCGCAAAGTGGGTGAAGAAGTAATTTTTATATTTAATTTATAAAAGCCTCAAACTTTAGAAATTGATATTAATTTCTATTTTTGGGGCTTAATAATAATATATGAATTCAAAAATACTTTTTTCGGGATTTCTATTTTTTATATTTTCTGCATCAAATTTCCTATTTGGACAATGCCCTACTAGTTTCGTAACTATTAGATCGCAGAGCCAAATAGATAACTTTATCATAAATTATCCAAATTGTACAGAGATAAATGGATCTCTTACAATAGAAGAGAATGTTCCTGGTAATATAACAAATCTTGATGGGCTTATAAATTTAACACAAGTTGAAACTCTAAGAATTCAATATAATTCTGCTTTAACAAATTTAAATGGCTTAAATAATTTAACAACTATAACCAATGATAATTCATCGGGGAGATTATTAATTAGAAACAATCAAAGCTTACAGAATCTGAATGGACTTGAAAATTTAAATGAAGTTCAAAGACATCTCAATATTTTAGAGAACCCCATGCTTTCATCTATTGAAAGTTTGGGCAATTTATCTACAACTACCCTTGGCATTGAAATCAGAGGCAATTCATCACTCATCTCTTTAACAGGGTTAAATGGTCTTACTATTGTAACTGGATTCGCTATCTCTCAAAATGACTTACTTATTAATTTAAGTGGTTTAAATAATATTACTGAAACTGGCACTTTTTCAATTCATAACAACCAAAATCTTATAAATTTAGAAGGATTAAATAACCTGATTTCTATTACGCATGAAATCGGTGCTCAAATTTATAGTAACCCATCTTTAGAGTCATTTGATGGCATTGAGAGTCTTGTCAGTTGTAATGGACTTTTTAATATTACTAACAATACAGCATTAACAAATATTGAAGGGTTTGTGAACTTTACAACTTGTTTAAACATGTTTGGGATAAGTGGATCTCCATTGTTAACAAATTTGAATGGTCTAGAAAATTTAACTAGTGCACCAACTTTAGGCTTTGTTAATAACGAACAATTGAATGATATTTCCGCACTTTCTAATTTTGATATAAACTCACTATATCAACTTTTACTTTATAACAATCCGGAGCTAGCTGTTTGTAACTATTCAAACATTTGTCAATATTTAGATGACCCTTCAAATGATTATGTTGTATACGACAATGCCCTAGGCTGCAATACCCGTGAAGAAATTTTACAGGCCTGTGGCTTACTTAGCAACAATGAAAATATAATTGAAAATAATCTTTCAATTTATCCCAATCCAACCAATGGCATTTTCACTATTTCAGGAATTAAGGAAGGCACAATCCAAATAACAGATAGCCGCGGAAGAGTTTTAAAAACTTTCAACTTGGGGAGTGATGTTACTTCGCTCGAAGGCTTGTCTGAAGGTGTTTATTTTGCCAATATCACCAATAAAAAAGGTTCGGTTACGAAGCAATTAATTAAAATATAGCCTTTGGATCTTGGCACTTGTAATAAGAATTCTACTCAATTAAGAAAGAACTTTGGAAACCACAAGCGGTTATTACCTGAAACATCTAAATAGCGGATTATATTTCGTTTCAATTTCTGATGGGAAAAGTACGTTTACCGCAAAGTGGGTGAAGAAATAAACAGCTTAATTGTTTATTTAAAATAAGAAGTCCCTTCTCCATTAATTTGGAGAAGGGACTTTTTTTAATCGAATAAAAAGATATTTAATGAGCGCATTAAAGAAGCAGATGAAGCAAAAGAACCCGGCCTATCCTATAAAGAATTCAAAAATTCTTTTGTTATAAATGAATAAAATCTAAACAATAATCTTTTTGGAATTTGGTGCTTGTAATTTGGAGTTTTACTCAATAACGTGCTGCGAATAATTTCGCCACTTTTCTATACAAGCTTCCATATCTGCAGGAATAGGAGTTTCAAAACGCATAAATTCATTTGTTACCGGATGCATAAACCCTAGCGTTCTGGCGTGCAGAGCTTGACGCGGCAGTATCTTGAAACAGTTGTCTACAAACTGTTTGTATTTTGTAAAAGTAGTTCCCTTTAATATTTTTTCGCCCCCATAACGTTCATCGTTAAAAAGTGTGTGGCCAATATATTTCATATGTACACGTATCTGATGAGTACGGCCCGTTTCCAAACGGCAGGAAACTAAGGTAACATATCCCAAACGTTCCAAAACTTTATAATGGGTAACCGCTGGTTTTCCTTTTTCTTCTATATCGTCTTCGTAAACTGTATTCTGTAAACGGTTTTTAGGATGACGGCCAATATTACCTTCAACTGTGCCCTCTTCTTCTTCAACATTTCCCCAAACCAAGGCTACATATTCGCGTTCGGTGCTTTTATCGAAGAACTGTTTTGCAAGATGGGTCATTGCCTCCTCTGTTTTAGCAACTACCAATAGCCCGCTGGTATCTTTATCGATTCTATGAACCAGCCCGGGTCTATTACTTGAATTGTTTGGTAGGTTTTCAAAATGATAGGTAAGCGCGTTAATTAATGTGCCACTATAATTACCATGGCCGGGATGCACTACCATTCCGGGCTCCTTGTTGACAACAAGAACTGCATCATCTTCATAAATTATATCTAGCGGAATGTCTTCGGGAACAAGCAAAAATTCATAAGGCGGATGCTCAAAAAGCACCGTAACCACATCATTGCCTTTAACTTTATAATTGCTTTTAACCGCTACACCATTAACGTGTATATTTCCGGCAACGGCAGCTTTTTGTATTTTGTTTCGGGTAGCCTTTTCAATAAGATTCATCAGGTATTTATCTACCCGCAGGGCGTTTTGTCCCTTATTTGCAGTAAAACGGTAATGTTCATAAAGATCATCACTTCCACCCGTTTCATCTATTTCTTCCTCTTCGTTAAAATTCGTCATTGTGCTCTTCTTCATTATTGGTTGGGGAATCTGGATTATCATCTAAAAAATCATCTTCCGATTGAATTTTATTTAGGGATTGGTCGCCCACTATTAAATCTATTACCGATGTTTTTTGCAGCGGTGTGCCCGGGTCTAACTTTTCGCCTTTGTAGCGCATTTCCAAAACGTTGTCACTTATATGCGGACGGTGACTTATTTTTCCAATCTTAAAGCCCATTGCCAAAAGCGTGGGTTCTGCTTGGCGTCGTGTGCGGCCCAAGATATCCGGCACTTCAATTTTTCTAAAACCGGATGGGTTTAGGGTTAAGTATAACTTTCTGTTTTCCTTTACAAATTTACCTGGCTTCGGAATTTGCTCAATTACCGAGTAACGCGGAAACTCCGGATTGTAATTTGCAGAATCCAAAATTTCGTAGCGCAGATCCATTTCGTCCAAAGTTTCTTCAACCTTGTCTAAAGACATTTTGGCCAAATTGGGCACTTCAACTGTTTCGTTATGGTTGGTACTAAAGCGCAACCACCATAAAATTAAAAATGCCAACACAAGCAGGGCAACGATAGCCAACAGCAATTGCTTTAAAAATGCCTTGGAAAACACGAATTGGAAAAATGTCATAAGTTTCTTTGTTAATGCACAAAAATATAAAATTCAAAGGTAGTGTCTTTTGTTGAAAGCCGCCTATCCCCCAAAGAGGGAATTTATTTTTTTTGAGGCATTTTATTAAACCTGAATTAAGTTGCCATTTAGCGCAACCGAATACCGTAACTTTGAATTTTTACGCAGTTATTTTTAATACTTTTGTAAACGCAGCATTTAATAATTTGTTATGGGTAAAAAACACATTGCCGTGGCTATGGGCGGCTATTCCAGTGAATTTGAAATTTCTTTGAACAGTGGCAGCGTAGTTTGCAATGCCCTCGACAAAAACAAATATGAAGTATACCCAATCCATATTCTGGAAGAAGGATGGTTTTATGCAGCCGAAAATGGCACCAAGCATCCAATAGATAGGGCTGATTTCAGTTTTAGCAACGGTACGGATCCAATTCGTCCAGATGCTGTTTTCAATACCATTCATGGCACTCCCGGAGAGGATGGCTATTTGCAGGCTTATTGGGATCTACTAAAAATTCCACATACTAGTACAGATTATTACCCAGCAGCACTAAGTTTTAATAAACGCGATTGCCTTTCGGTACTTAAAAATTTCGGGGTTCGTGCCGCGATTTCATTTTATGTAAATCAAGGGTCCGAAATTAATATTGAAGAAATTGTAAAAAAAACAGGGCTACCGTGTTTTGTAAAACCGAACCGTTCCGGATCAAGTTTTGGCATTAGTAAGGTGAATAATATGAATGAACTAATGCCCGCTATTGAAAAGGCATTTACAGAAGATTCAGAAATAATAATTGAAACTGCCATCGTAGGCACCGAGGTTTCTGTTGGGGTTTATAAAAATGGCGATGAAATAATAGCGCTTCCTATTACTGAAATTGTTTCAGAAAATGAATTTTTCGATTATGAAGCAAAATATTTGGGGAAATCACAGGAAATTACGCCTGCAAGAATTTCAGATGAATTATCTGAAATAGTCAAGAAAGAAGCTATTCGTATTTACAAACTATTAAATATGAAAGGCGTTACCCGCAGCGAATTTATTATTGAAAAAGAAAAACCATATTTTCTTGAAATAAACACCAATCCGGGACTTTCATCGGAAAGTATTATCCCAAAGCAAGCCCGCGAAGCTGGAATGACGCTCACCCAATTTTTTGATATATTGATACAAAATGTACTAAAATAGTTGAGGGTTACAAGTTGCAGGTTGAAACTCCAATATTTTTGAACCCGTAACTTGAAACCTGAAACCTGAAACCCATTGAATGAAATATTACTTAATAGCAGGCGAAGCGTCTGGCGATTTGCACGGCGCTAACTTAATGAAGGCTTTAAAAAAGGAAGATCCAAATGCAGATTTTCGATTTTGGGGCGGCGATTTAATGCAGGCTGTTGGCGGAACCGAGGTAAAACACTATCGCGAGCTTGCATTTATGGGTTTTGCCGAAGTTATCTTAAACCTCGGCACCATTTTAAAAAATATAAAATTCTGTAAAGCGGATATTGAAAGCTATAATCCCGAAGTAATAATTTTTATTGACTATCCGGGCTTTAATCTTCGTATTGCCAAATGGGCGCGCCAAACGGGATATAAAACACACTATTATATTTCGCCCCAAATTTGGGCTTGGAAGGAAGGAAGAATTAAAGACATAAAGCGGGATGTTGATGAAATGTATGTTATTCTTCCTTTTGAAAAAGAATTCTACGAAGAAAAGCACAACTTCCCAGTTCATTTTGTAGGCCACCCTTTAATTGATGCTATTTATAACAGAGAGCAAGTTTCACCCGAAGCTTTCAAAAAAGAAAATGGTTTGGACCAGCGGCCAATTGTAGCCTTGCTACCCGGAAGCCGAAAGCAGGAAATAAAAAAAATGCTTGAAATAATGATTTCGGTAGCCAAGGATTTTAAGGATTATCAATTCGTAATTGCAGGTGCACCAAGTCAGGAAAAATCATTTTACGAATCTTTTGTGACCACAAAAAATGTACACTTTGTAACCAATAAAACGTATGATCTGTTGAGTATTTCGGAAGCGGCATTGGTAACTTCTGGCACGGCCACCCTAGAAACGGCGCTATTCAAAGTACCACAGGTTGTTTGCTACAAAGGAAATAGAATTAGCTACGAAATAGCAAAACGCGTAATTAAACTGGATTATATTTCGTTGGTAAATCTAATTTTAAACAAAGGCGTTGTTACTGAACTTATTCAGTCCGATTTCAATAAAAAAAGATTGAAAAAGGAGTTGGCCAATATATTGGATCCTTACCAGCGCGCCGCCATGTTTTTAGAATATTACGAGCTCGAAAAGAAGCTGGGCGGTCGCGGGGCTAGCGATAATACGGCCAAACTAATTTATACCTCGATCAAAAAGTAAATAATATTTCATATTTTTAAACCATAATCCACTAACTGTTGTTGATGAAAAAAATCCTGCTCCTTTCTCTTTTCGCATTATTTCTTATTTCTTGCGGAAGCACGAAAAACACAGGCAAAATTCCTGAGGCGATTGTTGGCACAAGCGAGCCGGCAACCAAGACTGTAAAAAAGGTAACCCCACATAAAAACAACAAAATTGCCACCCGTAGGAAGAAAGAAGCTGTGGAACCGGAAGCGCCAGAAGTAGTAGAGGAAAGCGCGAAAGACATTAAAAAAGAGATTATTGCCTATGCAAAAACCTTCCAAGGCACCCGCTATAAATTTGGCGGCACTACAGATGCCGGAATGGATTGCTCTGGCTTGGTAAGCACCGCTTTCCAAAAAGAAAATATTATCCTGCCAAGAATCTCGCGAGATATGGCGACCAAAGGAATTCTTATTTCCTTTAAGGATATTGAAGAGGGCGATCTGGTTTTCTTTAAAACCAGTAGCAAAAATGCCATAAACCATGTAGGTCTTGTGGTTGAAGCCAAACGTGGGGAAGTAAAGTTTATCCATTCTACAACCCGTGCTGGGGTTATCATTTCATCGCTTGACGAGGATTATTGGAAAAAGGCCTTTGTTGAAGTAAGACGGGTTATTTAGTTCTGATTTTTTGTATCTTAGAATATTTAGAAAAAATCCCCAAGCCCTTAAATTATAAATTCTTTTTCTCCCCAATAATTTTAAGTGTTCACTTAAAATAATGGGCATGAAATTTATAAACTTCACCGTTGTTAGATTTTCAATTTTTGTTGTTTTAGGCATTCTTAGTGCCCACTTTTTTCCTATTTCAATATTTTCATTACCGTATCTTTTTGTAATATTTTTAGGAGTGTTTTTTCTATGGCTTTGGTCGCGTAAGCAATTTATCCAAACCATTTTCTTCGGCATTGCTGTCTATCTCTGTTTTTTCGCTATTGGATATCTCAGTTACCAAATGCGGTTGCCTCAATTTCAAGCTAAGCATTATACCCATCTTGTTGCGGAAAAAACTTCGGTATTAATTCAGGTAAAAATTACGCAGCCCTTAAAACCCGATAAATTCAATTTAAAATATTTTGCCGAAGTCAGCGCCATAAACGGCCAAGCTTCCTCGGGCAAAATCTTAGTCAACCTCTCCAAAAAATCACCCCCAAAATCACTTTTAGCCGACGAAATATTATTGCTCTACGCCCCAATTTCCGAAATACCAAAACCGCTAAACCCACATCAATTCGATTATTCTGCCTATTTAAAATCATTGGGAGTTTATGGGGAAATACGGATTGCTGAAAATCAAATTTTAGAAGTAATCCCAGGGAAACCCACATTATTAGGCACAGCGCAAAATTTTAGGACATCAATTATTTCAAAACTTCAAAACACCAATCTAGAATACGATGAGCGCGCAATTATACAGGCCTTGGTTTTAGGGGAAAAAAAAGACATTGATAAAAGTTTATACGAAGCATACGCAGCGGCGGGCGCTGTTCACATTTTAGCGGTGTCTGGCCTGCATGTAGGTATTTTGTATGTTATCCTTGCGTTTCTCTTTAAGCCGCTCTTAAAAATCAGGTACGGCGCGATCTACCAGTCAATATTGATTATACTATTACTGTGGGGGTTTGCGATGTTATCTGGTCTATCGCCATCGGTAACCCGTGCGGTAACGATGTTTAGTTTTTTTGCCGTCGCGAAACTATTGAATAGGGAAACCAATTCCATAAATACTTTGTTTCTCTCGTTTTTAACACTTCTAATAATTAATCCGTTTTGGTTGTTTCAAGTTGGGTTTCAACTGAGTTATTTGGCCGTATTTTTTATAGTTTGGCTAATGCCTATTTTTTATAAAATTGGGTATTCCAGGTATCCGCTTGTACGCAAAGTTTATACAATAATTGCGGTTACTATTTGTGCCCAACTTGGGGTGCTGCCCTTAAGTCTATATTATTTTCACCAGTTTCCGGGTTTGTTTCTATTGACCAATATTGTTGTACTTCCGTTTTTAACGGTCTTAATGTTCGGCGGAATTTTGATTGTAATATTAGCTTTTTTTGAAATCTTGCCCCATTGGCTTTCGGCCAGCTACAATTACTTAATTGAAAATCTAAATGGTTTTATAAACTGGGTTGCAGTACAGGATGAATTCTTATTTAAAAACATCCACTTTTCGGCATTAAAAGTTTTGGGTGCATATTTATTGATAATTACCCTCTCCTTATTTCTCATGAAAATGAAATATTCCAGACTGTGCAATACCTTAGTGGCAATCTGCCTTTTTATAGGAATTTGTATATATGATGAATATAAAAATTCGGCTAACCAATTGATAGTTTTTCAAAAAAGCAAACAGACGCTTATTGGTTACAAAAACGGAAAGAATTTCATTGTTTTTAAAAATGATTCTGTTGAAAATACAATGGAATACCCTCCCA
>CAXBDO010000046.1:0-11524 GCA_963974165.1 uncultured Aequorivita sp. | reverse complement strand
ATAAGACTTATGTCCCGCCAACGATTTGCTTACCCCACTTTGTGCCGAAATTATGGCTTTTTCGCCAATGGTTACCCCGCTTGTAACAGCAGCCTGTCCCCAAAGGGTAACAAAATCTTCTATTACCGCACATCCGGCAATAGCCACTTGGGCCGCAATCAAACATCGCTTTCCAATAATGGTATCGTGGCCAACATGCACTTGATTGTCTAACTTAGAGCCTTCCCCAATAATTGTTGAAGCCGTAACACCTTTATCTATGGTACATAAAGCGCCAAGATCTACATTATCTTCAATAACCACGTTACCGCCACTTAAAAGTTTATCGAATTTTTCAGGACGGTTTTTATAATAAAAAGCATCGGCACCAAGAACGGTACCAGCGTGTACAATTACATTATTGCCAATAACCGTATTGTCATATATACTAACATTGGCATGGATTAGGCAGTTTTTACCAATTTTTACGTTATTCCCAATAAATACATTTGGCTGAATTACAGTGCCCTCGCCTATTTCTGCCGAATCGGAAATAACCCTATATGCACTTTGGAATGGTTTAAAATGCTGGGTAAGCTTATTAAAATCGCGAAACGGATCGTCTGAAATCAATAATGCCTTTCCTGCCGGACATTCCACGTTCTTATTTATAAGAATTATGGTTGCCTTAGACTGTAACGCTTTGTCATAGTATTTCGGGTGGTCAACAAAAACGATATCGCCCGGTTGCACCACGTGTATTTCATTCATTCCCAAAACAGGAAATGCAGGTTCCCCAATATAATCGGACCCGATTATAACGGCAATGTTTTCTAGCGTCTGGGGAGTAGGGAATTTCAAAATGAATATATAATTTTTATTGAATACTATATAATAACAATTTCTAGAAAATTATTCTTTCATTCTTTCCTGATACTGTCCTTTTTCGGTATCAATCCTAATCTTATCGCCTTCATTGATGAAAAGTGGCACGTTAATTTCGGCACCTGTTTCAACAATGGCAGGCTTTGTGGCGTTAGTTGCCGTATTTCCTTTTATTCCAGGTTCAGTAGATGTAACTTCCAAAACAACGTGTGCGGGCATTTCAACAGAAAGTGGCGCATTGTCTTCGGTATTTATTAGCACAGTTACAATTTCACCTTCCTTCATTAATTCCGGCGTATCTAAAATACCCTTCATTAATTGAATTTGTGAATAGTCTTCGGTATTCATAAAGTGAAAAGCCTCGCCCTCATTATACAAATACTGAAATTTATGGGTCTCAACACGAACATCGTCTATTTTATGACCTGCGGAAAAAGTGTTATCCAATGTTTTTCCTGTGGTTACACTTTTCATTTTGGTACGAACAAAAGCAGGACCCTTGCCCGGTTTTACGTGAAGAAATTCAATTATTTTATAAATATCGTTGTTATAGCGGATGCAAAGTCCTTTTCTAATATCTGATGAAGTGGCCATTATTTGAGTTTATGGTTTATAGTAATTTGTTTTTAATTTGAATTGAAATAGCCTTTCATAATTCCACGTTTGGAATTTTTGATAAACTGAAGTATTTCGTCCCGTTCGGGAGTAGCTTCCATTTCAGCTTCAATAATTTCTGTAGCTTGGGTTGTATTGTAATTTTTTTGATAAAGCAACCTATAGATGTTCTGAATTTCAGAAATTTTTTGAGAAGTAAAACCTCTTCTTCTTAAACCGATGGAATTTATCCCTACATAGCTCAACGGCTCGCGGGCAGCTTTTACAAATGGCGGCACGTCTTTTCGAACTAGCGACCCACCGGTAACAAAGGCGTGGTTACCAATCATACAAAACTGGTGAACCGCAGTCATACCAGCAAGAACAACATAATCGCCCACCGTAATATGTCCGGCCAAGGTACTGTTATTGCTAAAAATACAATTATCGCCAACGATACAGTCATGCGCAATATGGCAATAAGCCATAATCCAGCAATTTTTGCCGATAATGGTTTTACCTCTATCAATTGTACCACGGTTAATGGTTACATATTCGCGAATGGTGGTACCATCGCCAATTTCGGCGGTAGTTTCTTCATCCTTAAATTTTAAATCCTGCGGAACGGCAGATATTACGGCTCCCGGAAAAATATTGCAGTTTTTGCCAATTCGGGCACCTTCCATTATGGTTACATTGCTGCCTATCCAAGTTCCTTCCCCAATCACAACATTGTTGTGAATGGTTGTGAAAGGTTCAATCACAACATTTTTGGCTATTTTTGCGCCCGGATGGACGTATGCAAGTGGTTGGTTCATTTCTCTTGTTTATTGTTTCGAATTCAGTTTCAATTCACATTTATAGCCATCTATAAACGTGTGGGTAACTTTCATCTATAAATTTTTTGTTTTTACCATTTGTGCCATCAATTCGGCCTCGGTTACCAATTTACCGTTGGCGTAGGCATTTCCGCTCATATGGACAATTCCACGACGAATTGGCGACATTAACTCAAGCTTAAAAATAAGAGTATCGCCCGGATTTACCTGTTGTTTGAACTTCACATTATTTATTTTCATAAAATATGTAAGATAATTCTCAGGATCTGGAACCGTGCTTAAAGCCAAAATACCACCAGTCTGTGCCATAGCTTCTACTATAAGCACACCTGGCATTACAGGTGCGCCAGGAAAATGGCCTACGAAGAAAGGTTCGTTCATCGTAACATTTTTAAGCCCTACCACACTGGTTTCGGTCATTTCCATAATTTTATCTACCAGCAAAAATGGCGGTCTATGTGGAAGCATTGCCATAATTTGGTTTACATCCTTCACCGGTGGCTGGTTGATATCGAATTTTGGAATATTGTTACGAGCTTCCATTTTTATAATTTTTGAAAGCTTTTTAGCAAACTGGGTGTTTACAAAATGGCCGGGTTTATTGGCAATAACCTTTCCGCGAATGCGGGTGCCTACCAAAGCCAAATCTCCAATTACATCCAGTAATTTATGTCTAGCGGCTTCATTGGGGTAATGAAGTGTTAAATTGTCTAAAATTCCATTTGGCTTTACTGAAATGGTATCCTTTCCGAAAGCCGCACGAAGTTTTTCCATAGTGCTTGCAGATAGTTCTTTATCTACATAAACTATGGCATTGTTTAAATCGCCGCCTTTTATAAGACCGTGCTCCAAAAGCATTTCTATTTCATGAAGAAAACTGAATGTACGCGCATTAGCTATTTCTCCTTTAAAATCTGTTAGATGTTTTAAGGAAGCGTTTTGGGTACCCAAAACCTTGGTGCCAAAATCTACCATCGTAGTTACTTGGTACTCATCTGAAGGCATAACGATAATTTCGCTTCCGGTTTCTTCATCCAAATATGAAATTACCTCTTTTACCACGTATTCATTTCTTTCCGCCTCTTGCTCTACTATGCCAGCTTGTTCAATTGCTTCAACAAAGAATTTTGAAGAACCATCCATTATTGGAGGTTCTGAAGCATTAATTTCGAGTATGCAATTGTCTACCTCTAACCCTACCAAGGCCGCTAATACGTGCTCAGAAGTCTGAATTTTAACTCCATCCTTTTCCAAATTGGTGCCGCGCTGGGTATTAACAACATAATTGGCGTCTGCCTCTATTACGGGGCTCCCTTCCAAATCGGTTCTCACGAATTTATAGCCGTGGTTCTCTGGGGCCGGTTTAAAGGTTAGGGTAACTTCTTTCCCTGTATGTAAACCTACTCCGGTAAGGGAAATTTCCTTACCTATGGTACGCTGTTTTACCAAACTTTCATTCATTATCAAGCTTTTTTTCAACTATATTAAACCTTTCCATAATCTTGGGAAGGTTTTTAAAATAAACATAACTTTTATTATAATCGCCGTAATTAAAACCTGGAGAACCCTGAAGGGTTTCATTGTCTTTTACGTTTCTTCCTATACCGCTTTGCGCCTGTATTTTTACATTATCACCAATAACAATATGGCCCGCAATACCAACCTGGCCGCCTATCATACAGTTTTTACCAATTTTGGTTGAACCTGCAATACCTGTTTGGGCTGCAATAACCGTATTTTCTCCAATAGTTACATTGTGCGCAATTTGAATTTGGTTATCCAATTTAACTCCTTTACGGATAATGGTTGAACCCAAAGTTGCACGATCTATGGTAGTACCAGGACCTACATCTACATTATCTTCAATAATAACGTTTCCGGTTTGTGGCACTTTATTATACTCTCCATTTTCATTAGGCGTAAACCCGAAACCATCGGCCCCAATTACTACGCCGCTATTAATAACGCAGGATTTTCCAACAACCGTTTCCGAATATAATTTGGCACCGGTAAATAGAATGGTATTATCGTCTATGGTAACATTATCGCCAATATAAACATTGGGGTAAATTTTTACATTGTCGCCAATCTTTACATTTTCACCAATATAGGAAAAAGCGCCTAAATACAAATTATCGCCGTACTTGGCAGTTTCAGAAACAAATACGGGCTGTTCAATTCCCGTTTTATTCATTTTAACCTGGTTGTAATATTCCAATAACTGTGAAAAGGCCTTATAAGCATTATCTACCCGAATTAAAGTAGTATCTATTTTGTGCTCTGGAGTAAAATCTTTATTGACAATGGTTATTGAAGCCTGGGTAGAATAGATATAGGGAGTATATTTTGGGTTTGATAAAAAGGTAAGGGTGCCCTTACTTCCTTCCTCTATTTTTGCTAGTTGCGAGACCTCTGCGCCCTCATCGCCATCAACTGTGCCGTTTAAGATTCCGGCTATTTGGGCTGCTGTAAATTTCATTGGGCGGTTGGATTTTTAATAACTGAAATATAATTGTTTGACAGCCACAAATTACCATTTAATATTTTAATTAATTTTTGGCCGTTGGTTTTCATTCTTGCAAAAATAGAAAAAAAGGATTTAGCCCCGATAGCTATCTTTATTGTTTTTTGGATAGCACATATAGTATTTCACTACAGATTTGGAAAGCGCCTCTAAATTTAACTGATCGCTTGCTTTTGCAACCTCAATAATTTTCCCGTTCTTCCGTAAAAGGTTAATGGTATCCTTCTCCATACTGTAAGCCTGGTTTTCAAGCTTTCCGGTGAATACAAAGTAAGAAGCTTCTTCCTCCGTAATTTTAAATGCATCTATAACCAACTTTCTTTTTTCATTCACTTTCTGCGGGGAAAATGGCTGCGATTTCACTTTAATTTTCAGCAAATCTCTATTAAGAAGCATTTTTGAAAGATTCTTCAGCACAAAATCTTCGCTGCTAACCCACATTTTCATTGCCGAAATAATATCATAATCATCTAATTTTGAAAATGTGTCCAGCACTTCTTCAGTAAAGTCGTCTATTGTAATACTATTTGCCAAAAAGAAGTTCAAGCTTTTGCTTGCTGGTAAGTCTACGCCTTTAGCCGTTAGCTGCTTGGCCCGTTTCAATACACGAACCAAAAGTTGCTCAGCTACAATTCCGGTTTTGTGCAAATACACTTGCCAATACATTAAACGTCGGGCAACTAGAAAATTCTCCACAGAATAGATACCCTTCTCCTCTACAACCAATTTATCGTCCTTTACATTCAGCATTGTAATTAAACGCTGAGCGTTTACAGTACCTTCAGGGACTCCTGTATAAAAACTGTCTCGCTTTAGGTAATCCAATCTGTCCATGTCCAACTGCCCAGAAACTAGCTGATGCAAAAATTTTCGGGAGTGTTCATCCTTGAATAGTTGAATAGCCAGCGTTAATTGCTTGTTAAACTTCTGGTTTAAAACCTCCATAAAAAGAAGCGATATATGCTCGTGACTTATATTCTCTACGATGCTATTTTCCATTGCATGCGAAAATGGCCCGTGGCCAATATCGTGCAGTAAAATGGCGATATATAGCGCTTCTTCCTCATCCTTAGATATTTTAACGCCTTTGGAATGAAGTATTTGCACGGCTTTCTGCATTAAAAACATGGCGCCCAATGCATGGTGAAAACGTGTATGGTGTGCGCCAGGATAAACGATATACGAAAAGCCCATTTGCGAAATTCTGCGCAACCTCTGGAAGTATTTGTGTTCCATCAGTTCAGAAACCAACTTGCTGGGTACGGTAATAAAACCATAGATGGGATCGTTTATAGTTTTGTGCTTAGGAAGGGTTTTCAAACTTTAACTTTAAATTAATAGCTTCAAAATTTTTTTGAAATAATTGAGGTCTATTTTTGAAGAAAATTCTTCGTAACAGCGCAGAATTATAACAACTTAAAAATTAATAATACTACTGCGTTAATGCGGCAGAGTATGAAGACAAATATACATATATGAGCGACATAAAAGTACTTTGGGTAGATGATGAAATTGATTTGCTTAAACCACACATTCTTTTTCTTGAAAGTAGAAATTACAAAGTAACCACGGCCCAAAGCGGTTCGGAAGCTTTAGAGGAAATAAAAAAGGAAAATTTCGATATTGTATTTTTAGATGAAAATATGCCGGGCCTTACAGGTCTAGAAACATTGGCTGAAATTAAGGAACTGCAGGCCGCGATACCCGTGGTAATGATTACCAAGAGTGAAGAGGAATATATAATGGAGGAAGCCATCGGTTCAAAAATTGCCGATTATCTAATAAAACCCGTAAACCCTCACCAAATTTTATTGAGCCTAAAGAAAAACCTGGACCACAGTAGATTGGTTTCAGAAAAAACAACTTCCAACTACCAGCAGGAATTCCGGAAAATAGCGATGGATCTTTCCATGGTCAACAGTTTTGAAGAATGGAAAGACCTGTATACAAAACTAGTTTATTGGGAACTGGAACTGGAAGACATCGAGGATTCTGGAATGTTTGAAATTTTGGAATCCCAGAAAACCGAGGCCAACAGCCAATTTTGTAAGTTTATAGATAAAAATTATCCAGATTGGTTCGCAGATCCATCGGAAGCGCCTACAATGTCGCACACGCTTTTCAAAGAAAAAATACAACCCCAATTAAAGCAGGGAACGCCGACTTTATTGGTGGTAGTAGATAATCTAAGGTTCGACCAATGGAAAGCTTTTGAACCAACCGTGGCTAACATATATAAAAAAACCAGCGAAGAGCTATTCTGTAGCATCCTCCCCACCGCTACCCAATATGCCCGAAATGCCATATTCTCAGGACTTATGCCTGCAGATATGGAAAAATTGCATCCAGATTTTTGGTTAAATGACACTGAAGACGGAGGTAAAAATATGAAGGAAGAAGAGTTTTTAACAGCCCAATTAAAACGACTAAAGCTAGACCTTAACTGGAGTTACCATAAAATATCCAGCTTAAAACAGGGCAAAAAGCTTGTCGAAAATTTTAAAAGCCATAAAGATGAAGATCTAACCGTTGTGGTTTACAACTTTGTTGATATGCTTTCGCACTCCAAAACAGAAATGGAAGTTATAAAGGAATTGGCATCTAACGATAAATCGTACCGTTCCCTAACCCAAAGTTGGTTTAAGAATTCGCCCCTACTGGAAATTATACAGCAGGCCGCACGTTTAGGGTTTAAGTTAATTATAACTACAGATCACGGTACTATTAACGTGAAAAATCCGTCAAAGGTTATTGGCGATAAAAACACGAGTTTAAACCTTCGCTATAAAACAGGAAAAAGCTTGACCTATGAAGATAAGGAGGTTTTGGCGGCTAAAGATCCAAAAGCTATCCATTTACCAACTATCAATATGAGCAGCTCATTTATCTTTGCCAAAGGCGATTACTTCTTCGCCTATCCCAATAATTACAACCACTACGTTAGTTACTACCGCAATACATATCAGCACGGAGGGGTTTCGTTAGAGGAAATGGTTATTCCATTTTCGGTATTTGTTCCTAAGTAAGTCGTTTTAAAATAATTATCGGGTTGCATCCTTTTTGAATTGATAGATAATTTCGCTAATAATTGATAATTTTCTATCTTCGCATCCTTATTATTATGGAATTTACATATACTCAAAACGATATTAGTGAAGTTGCTTCCGCCCTTTTAGAATATTCAACATCAAAAATTTACCTTTTTTATGGCGATATGGGCGTTGGGAAAACCACTTTAATTAAGGAAATTGTAAAACATCTGGGGGTTACCCAAATTTCGAGTAGCCCATCCTTTTCAATTGTAAATGAATATGAAATTGATGAAGGAGCCGTCTATCATTTTGATTTTTATAGAATTAACCATTTTGAAGAGGCGTACGATATTGGATTAGAAGATTACTTATATAGTGGAAATTACGTGTTTATTGAATGGCCCGAAAAAATTGGGCCCCTCTTACCGGAAAATGCCACAACTATAAATATAATAACAAACACTAACGGAAGTAGAACTTTAAAAATTGATGCCAGTGAAATAAATTGAAGCGAAAAAATATAATTATTAATCCTTTTTAGTTGCTTGCCCCAAATCGCAATAATTATAAAGCAGGAATACTTTTGTCAAAAAAATTCATAAATATATAGAAAAAAGAATTAGATTTTTTAACTTTTTTCACTGTAGGTTTGAAGTATTATTAACCTCACAAAAACTATTTATTATGAAAACTCTAAAGTATTTATTGATCGCAACAATTTTTTCATTAGGAACTTTTGCTTCTTGCACCCCAGAAAGTATCCAAGATGAACAAACCCCACAACAAATCGAGAAAAGCAAAATCATCGTACCTAGTAACGGGTAGTCTTGTGGCGCTATTAATAGCTGCAACACCTTATATTTTCTATTCTTATACAAGTTTCCCACGAGAAAAATCGTGGGAAACTTTTTTATTTACCTACCACGCCAACTGGTACCAGGAAGTATACGTATCTGTTTGGACCATGATGGGTAAATTTGTACCCCTATTGTTATTAGGGGTTTGGTTTATTACTTGCAAACATTGGTGGTATCACGTAATACTTATTCCTATTGGAATGTTCGCCTTTCAGTTATTCAGTGTTATTAATGACGATGTAGGGATTACAGATGAAGTAGAGATTTGGTGGCTCTTCCCTATTATGCTAATTATTGTTCCCCTAGTATATCTTATTCGTGCGCAGCTTACGAACACTTTTTCTGATAAGGATATGAAAACTTTTGAGGAAGAATTGGGCCAGAAAAAATCTTTCTGGGGCCAGATTAAAGATCTATTTTAAAATATTTCCTTCCATTTAATTTATTTGTATTTCCAGATGCTTCCCTAGCGTAATTCTATTTATTCGTTGGTGATTTTAATTCCATCACCGTTTATTGTAGAATTTTTAACTCTCCACTTAATAATATTACTAGTATTCTATCTATGCCATTTTATGTTGAAACAGCATTAAATCTGGCAATTTTTTTATTAACAAAAAATGTAAATAACTTTCGTTTTTATTAAATTATTTGCACTTAAATTGGCATTTAATCGAATTTCAGAGAGTTTAAACGAAATAAAACCGGTAAATATACAATTAACATAATTAGAATAATTAAGTTTTTTGAGTGTAAATTTGACCAATATAAACCTCACTAAAACTTACTATTATGAAAAAATTAAAAGTTATTTTTGCAGCAGCAATATTAGCAGCTGGATTATTTACCGCTTGCACCCCAGAAAGCATCCAAGATGAACAAACCCCACAACAAATCGACCCAAGGACGGTTACCGTTCCACCAGCCGGATAAAAAAAGTCTTATACAAGGAGGTATAATTGTTTTAATTATAGGTTGTACTCCATTTATATATTACGCCTATGAAAGTTTCCCAAACGATTCACAAGTCTGGGAAACTTTTCTTTTTACCTTCACTACAGATTATAATTCGGTATATCAATATGCTTGGTTCTTAACCGGAAAAATAATACCGGTAATTTTACTGCTCATTTGGTTTTTCACTTGTAAACATTGGTGGCATTGGATTATTTTGGTTCCACTTATAATGTACCTTTTTCAACTTTTCAATATTGTAAAGCAAACCTTAGGAGTAGATGAAGTTGAGATTATTTACCTGGTTCCAATAATGATGGTCATAATTCCCTTTGTGTATTTAATTAGGGCGAAACTATTTAGCCAAATGCGTAATGACGACCTAAAAACCTTTGAGGAAGAATTATTGGAAAAACAATCGTTCTGGCAGCAATTAAAAGATCTTTTCCGCTAAACTTTCCATTACAGTTTTAAAAATTAATCCGTAAATTGGAAACTGCCAAGTTTGAACTATGACTAGACCAAAATCACCTTTTACCAGAGCGCAATTGCTTCCCCAGGAAGAAACCCTTGAAATTTCAAAGCATAAAGGAGAGCTCTTTATCGGTATTCCAAAAGAAACTTATTTTCAGGAAAAACGAATTTGCCTTACCCCCGATGCGGTTAACGCCATCATCAACAACGGGCATAGGGTTTTAATAGAAAATGGAGCAGGACTGGAAGCGGGATTTTCTGATAGTGAATATTCCGAAGCGGGCGCGGAAATGACTTCCGATAGAAAAAAAGTTTTTGGCTGCCCAATGGTACTCAAGGTTGAACCGCCTACTTTGGAAGAGTTGGAAATGATTAAATCCAAAACCGTTTTAATTTCGGCCTTACAGTTAAAAACAAGACAAAAATCATATTTTGAAGCCTTAGCGAAAAAGAAAATTACGGCTTTGGCATTTGAATTTATAAAAGACGAAGACCATAGCTACCCTGCTGTAAAGGCGCTTAGCGAAATTGCGGGAACAGCTTCTGTTCTTATTGCCGCCGAATTGATGGTGAATGCTAAGAAAGGTAACGGTTTACTCTTCGGGAATATTAGCGGGGTACCACCAATTGAAGTTGTTGTTATAGGTGCCGGCACAGTTGGCGAATTTGCTGTTAGATCTGCATTGGGTCTCGGAGCCAACGTTAAGGTTTTTGATAGTTCTATTACAAAGCTTCGTAAAATACAAACCAATGTTGGTAGAATTTTATATACCTCTACCGTTCAGCCCAAAAATTTAATGAAGGCCTTACGCCGTTGCGATGTTGCAATTGGCGCCGTTCGCGGACTTAATCGCGCCCCTATTATTGTTACCGAGGAAATGGTTCGCAATATGAAAAAAGGGGCGGTTATAATTGATGTTTGCGTAGATATGGGTGGGTGTTTTGAGACCACTGAAATGACAAGCCATGACGAATCTACTTTTATAAAGCACGATGTAATTCATTATGGAGTGCCCAATATTCCCGCGCGTTACCCAAAGACTGCTTCAATTTCAATCAGTAATATTTTTACACCTTATATTTTAGAAATAGCGGAAGGCGGCGGACTGGAAAATGCCATCCGCTTTGACAATGGTTTAAAAAATGGGTTGTACTTTTACCGCGGAATATTAACAAGTAAGGCGGTTGCAGATTGGTTTAATATGCCTTATAGCGACATCAACCTGATAATTTTCTAATTTTTTTTTGAATTGCGAAATTCTTCACCTTTACTTGAAACCCACTAATGGTGATTTCAAGATAATTACAAATTCCTTTAATTTTTTAGAATGAAATTAGCTTATAGATTGGTTTACTTTTCTGGTGGTTTTATAATCGGTATAGGAT
>CAXBDO010000045.1:0-11596 GCA_963974165.1 uncultured Aequorivita sp. | reverse complement strand
AATCCAAAAATCATCATTACCGTCAATATAACAACTCAATAGAAAATCTGGACCAACTTCTGCAGTCCAATTTGTGCCATCAAACATCATAACACGGTAGGTATCGCATAAAATAATTTTATCGTCGCGCAGATACATTCTTTTAGCTGTAAAATCTGAAATAGGCCAAGTTGAGTTATTTAAGTGTGTCCAGTTTGAACCATCAAAAATATCGACGTTCGCACCATTGCATATCCATATTCGGTTGGAAGTATCGACCATTATTTCCTTTGCATTAACTGAAGTTAGGCCGCTATTTGATGGAGTAAACATGGTCCAATTTGTACCATCAAATTTAATTAAGCCATCCGAACTCATAATCCATACATTATTGTCTTCATCTACGGCAATATCTCTCAATATATCTGAAGGCAAACCTGAATTCGCAGGAGTATAGTAGGTCCAATCGGTGCCGTTAAAATGTCCAACCCCACCAACAAAACCAGGATCGCCTGTAGCCACCCAAATATCGTTGTTGGCAGCTATTGCCATTCCTCTAATTCCATCAGTTGTCAAAGGGGTATTTACGGAAGTATAATGTTGCCAAGACAAACCATCAACAGAGGTGGCTAAACCCCCATTAGTCCCAACCCAGATCCTATCGTTATAATCAAATTCTATATCGTTAATTATTTCATTAGGCAAATAATTATCGCCATAGGTTCCCCAATTGGTGAATGTTGTACCATTAAATCTGGCTACACTACCCTGCCCCGATGCGGGCATGCGCCCCCCCGTCCAAATATTTCCGAATCGATCGCCGCGAATAATATAATGTTCATTGCCCCCAACTCCAGTATTGTCTGCCCTAAAATATGTCCAATTTGGATCGGTGGTGGGAAATTGAGCCAGTGCACTTTGAAATGCTATGCTAAAAACAAAAAGAGTAAGTAATAAATTTTTCATAGTGATGAATTTCTTGCAATTGGGTTTCTTTCACTTAACTTATTATCGTCTAGATACAAAGGTAAATATTTAATAATGGGTCATTTTAAATGTATTATTCTTAGGATCGTTCCTATTATCAACATCTATTTATTTGAATGATGCAATATGCACCCCAATTATAATCTCTGGACGTGCCATAAATAGAACAATTATTATTTGAAAAACCCTACTATGCTGATGAAAGATTCAATTGTATTATTTTAATAATTGCTACCGTCCCAAAAATCTAAAAGCTGGTTTTAATTAATTTAAAAATGTAAACGGACGCTACCTTTTCTTCAAACATTCAAAAAAAATACATCTGGTAAAGTCGCTAATAATCCAAGGGGAATACGGGTTTCAATAACCAATTTGCTTGCCTATTAGAAGGATTACTTTTACATTTGCGCTCGCAATATTAAAATTTCAGTGTTACCTATTTTTTATAGTTGGAGCACGATTACTCTTTAAAATTGCAATTTATTATGTACCCACCCGGGTGCTGGAATTGGTAGACAGGCATGGTTGAGGGCCATGTGTCCTCAGGACGTGTGGGTTCAAGTCCCATTCCGGGTACTATTTTAAAATAAATCTTTAAAATGTTTCTTCAAGATTTATATAAAGTCCCTTAAGTTTTGTTTAGAGTTTTTAAACTTTATATAAACAATCTCATTTCTTTTTAGTATTTTTCCCTATAAATTAAACAATTTTTCAGTGGTCAAAACAGAATTTGGAATTAAGGACCTCGAGAACCTATCTAACGTTAAAGCCCATACCATTCGCATTTGGGAAAAAAGATACAAGCTTTTAGAGCCCGATCGAACCGATACGAATATTAGAAAGTACAATCTCGAAAACCTTAAAAAGTTATTGAACATTGCCTACTTATACAATGCCGGGCACAAAATTTCAAAACTTGCAAGTTTAGACACGGCGCAGATTCAGTCGTTAATTAAAAGCAACATTAATGGATTGGATTCTGAATATATGCTCAATATATTCAAATCTGCCATGTTTGAATTTGATTCGGAGCTGTTTGACGAAACCCTTGAAAAAATCCTGGAGGAGAAATCGTTTCGGGAAGTGTTTATAGATGTATTTACGCCCCTGTTGAACGACGTCGGCATTCTTTGGCACTCGGGCACGATAGATCCGGCGCACGAACATTTTATTTCCGAAAAAGTACGGCATTCCATTATTGAACATACGGCCAAAAATCACAAGCGTACTGCATCGAATTCATCACAAATATTCGCCCTCTATCTCCCATATCAAGAAATACACGAAATTGGGTTGCTATATGCAAACTATGAATTGCTTACGGCCGGTTTTAAAACAATTTACCTTGGGGCAAATATTTCTGTGGAAAGCCTTAAACACGTTGTAAAGACGAAAACGAAAATCATATTTGTGGCATATTTTACTGTCCGCCCCGAGAAAGATAGTTTTGATGCCTATTTTGAAGAGTTCCAGAAGGAAGTTTCTTCATCTGGCTCTTGCGAACTTTGGGTGTTGGGAAGAAAAGCCGATCCTTCTATAAAGTCTCCGAACAATATTACTTTTTTCAGGGAAATAAAACAGTTTACAAACCAGATAGAACAACTTTCCAAAAAATGATTTAGGTCTTTTTGAAATGTATTTGTTGATCTGTTGCAAACTTCATTTAGATTAAAAATTTCATAAAGTTTCTATTTGGCATAAAAATAAGTCACGCAGATTTCATTTTTGTTTAAATAAAATGTAATATTGTTAAACAATATGAAAAAAATTGCAATTATTGGATCTGGCTTTTCTTCATTGGCCGCTGCGTGCTATCTGGCACAAGCCGGAAATAAGGTAACCATTTATGAAAAAAACGCAACCATTGGCGGCCGGGCAAGGCAGCTAAAAAAAGATGGTTTTACATTCGACATGGGCCCTACTTGGTATTGGATGCCTGATGTGTTTGAACGTTTTTTTAACGATTTTGGAAAATCGCCATCAGATTTTTATGAGCTACAAAAGCTCAATCCCGCCTACCGCGTCTATTTTGATGTAGATGAGTATATAACGATTGAAGACACGCTCGAAAAAATTTGCACCGCTTTTGAAAAAGAGGAGGCCGGAAGTTCCATAAAACTTCGAAAATTTATGGACCAGGCTTTAAGCAATTACAATATTGCTATTAAAGATCTTGTTTACAGGCCCGGAGTTTCCCCCTTGGAACTGGTTACCGTAGCCACGATGAAAAAAATCGGTCAATTTTTCAGTACCGTTAGCAAAGATGTGCGCAAAGAATTTACCAACCCGAAATTAATTTCCATACTAGAATTTCCAGTTTTGTTTTTAGGTGCAAAACCTTCAAATACACCGGCTTTTTACAATTTTATGAATTATGCTGATTTTGGGCTGGGCACTTTTCACCCAAAAGAAGGTATGTTCTCTGTAGTTGATGGCATAAAACGCCTTGCGAAAAATTTGGGGGTAATTATTAAAACCAATCAAAACGTTGAAAAAATTTGCGTTGAAAATGGAAAGTCCAATGCTTTAATCTGTAATGGCGAAAAAATAGCGGCCGATGTAATTTTAAGTGGCGCCGATTATCACCATACAGAAACTTTATTGGATAAACCATTTCGGCAATATTCCCAAAGTTATTGGGCTAAAAAAACCTTTGCCCCTTCTGCCCTGCTATTTTATGTTGGCTTCGACAAGATAATTGAAAACGTAGATCACCACACCCTATTCTTCGATGTAGATTTTGAACAGCATTCAAAGGAAATTTACGATACGCCCCACTGGCCGGAAGAACCATTATTTTACGCCAGTTTTCCTTCAAAAACAGATACAAGTGTTTCTCCAGAAGGCAAGGAAGCGGGTATTTTTTTAATACCGCTGGCGCCTGGTCTAGACGATATTCCAGAACTAAGGGAGGAATATTTTGAAAAGGTAATGGATAGGTTTGAACGAATTACAAACCAAGAGGTGAAAAAATACGTTATATTTAAGGAATCGTTTTGTATTAACGACTTTGTTTCAGACTACAATAGTTACAAGGGCAATGCCTACGGCCTAGCAAATACACTATTGCAAACAGCGTTTTTAAGACCAAAATTAAAAAGCGGAAAGGTAAAGAACCTATTTTTTACCGGACAGCTTACCGTGCCAGGGCCAGGCGTTCCCCCCGCCCTTATTTCTGGAAAATTAGTAGCAGGTTTAATACAAAAAGACAATAAACATTGAAAGCACTCTTCGACATCGTTTCAAAAGAATGTAGCAAAAAGGTAACTGAAACTTACAGCACTTCCTTTTCACTGGCTACCCGTATGCTTGGGCCGTCCATTAGGCAGGACATTTATAATATCTATGGCTTCGTGCGCTTTGCCGATGAAATTGTAGATTCATTCCACGACTACGATAAAGAAGTACTGTTTAATCGATTTGAAAAGGCTTTGGAAGAGGCGCTATTAGATGGCATCAGTCTAAACCCAATATTAAATTCCTTTCAGGAAACGGTGCAAAAATATCAAATAGACAAAGAGCTTATAGCTACGTTTATGGCAAGTATGCGATTGGATCTTACCAAAAGTGTCTATACTACCACAGAAGAATTTAACCAATACATTTATGGTTCTGCAGATGTAGTGGGCCTTATGTGCCTAAAAGTTTTTGTAAAGGGAAATGCCAGTAAATATGACCAGTTAAAGGAATCTGCAATGAGCTTGGGATCTGCCTTCCAAAAGGTGAATTTTCTTCGCGATTTAAAGGAAGACCACGACAATTTGAGCAGGACTTATTTTCCAAACACAAATTTGAATGCGCTGGATGAAATTTCCAAGGAGTTGATTATTGAGGAAATTGAAGAAAATTTCAGCCGTGGCTACCAAGGTATACTGCATTTGCCACACGATTCAAAGCTTGGGGTTTTTGTGGCCTATAGATATTATAAACGCTTGCTAAGAAAACTTCAGCAAACGCCCGCAACCGAAATTAAAAATGCCCGAATTAGGGTTCCAAACGTTGAAAAACTTGGACTTTTAACACGCAGCTACGTAAAATATCAATTAAATTTGGTGAAATAACCAAGCCTGCACTAGATTGGCAATTTTTCAAAAATTCAATTTTTAGACTTCAAAATCAACAAGTAACAATGACAACTGTTTTTTGGATATTAATTTTTATTACAACTTTCTGCATCATGGAATTTACGGCGTGGTTTACCCATAAATATGTTATGCACGGATTTTTATGGAAGTTGCATAAAGATCACCATCACAAAGACCACAGCAGTTGGTGGGAGCGCAATGATTTTTTCTTTATTTTTTATGCCTTGGTGAGTATTGGCTGCTTTGTGGCTTGGGATTTTTATGGCTTTTGGGCCGGCCTTCCAATCGGGCTTGGCATTTTTGCATATGGCCTAGCCTACTTTTTTGTTCACGATATTTTTATCCACCAACGATTTAAAATGTTCCGAAATGCCAATAATTGGTACGCAAAGGGCATTAGGAGAGCCCATAAAATGCATCACAAACACCTAGGAAAAGATAAAGGTGAATGTTTCGGAATGCTATTTCCGCCATTAAAATATTTCAAAAAATAACTATGTGGCATCTTTACTTTTTACTCAATATTGCTTCATTGAGTATTCCATTCATTTTCAGTTTTCACCCGAAATTGCAATTCTATAAGCTTTGGAAATACTTTTTTCCCGCCACCTTTATAATGATGGCTATTTTTATTCCTTGGGATATCATCTTTACCCAAAATGGAATTTGGGGTTTTAATGAAAAATATCTCTCAGGAATTATAATGGGCAGCCTTCCATTGGAAGAATGGCTTTTCTTTATCTGTATCCCTTACGCCTGTCTTTTTACCATTTATGCCTTTAAGAAGTTAGCACCCAATTTTCAGCTAACAGACATTACTACCAATATTGTTTACTATACCCTTCAAACATTATTAATTGCCACCCTACTTTATTTTTACGACAGATGGTATACCGCTATCAACTTTGGCTACGCTATTGTTTTGTGGGCGCTTGTATATAACTCCAATCGTAAAATCTTGAATACATTCTTCCCCATATTTTTAATTTTGCTGTTTCCTTTCTTTATAGTGAACGGCTTTCTTACCGGCAGCTGGATTAATGAGGAAGTTGTATGGTACAACGATGCCGAAAACTTAAGAATCAGATTGGGTACGGTACCAATAGAAGATAGCATCTATGCGCTTGCAATGTTGCTTACAGTCTATGCATTGATGGAAAAATTAAGGGAAAAAACTTCGCGTAAATAAAGCTTGAAAGGAATAATTTAGAAAGCGAAATTTCACAAATTAACAGCTATAAAAATTGTAATACAATAGGCAATCAAAAATTATAGATTAAAATTTTACTTTACTTTTAATCATAAAAATTAAAATTGTTTATGATACATCCTAAAACCGAATTAAAATTTATAAGCAGTGAAGTGGGCTATGGTGTTGTTGCTCTTGAATTTATACCAGCCGGAACCATTACTTGGGCATTAGATAATTTAGATCGCGAATTCACGCCTTCAAAAATGAAAAAAATGAACCCGCTCTACCAAAATATTTTAGAAACTTATTGCTACCGTAATAAAAAAGGAAATTATGTGCTTTGTTGGGACAATGGCCGCTTTGTAAACCACAGTTTTAAAAGTAACTGCCTTTCTACAGCCTATGATTTTGAAATTGCCATTCGCGATATACACCCCGGGGAAGAATTGACAGATGATTATGGTTATTTAAACGTATCGGAACCATTTAGGGGAATTGATGAAGGAACCCGCCGCAAGACCGTTTATCCAGACAATTTATTGAATTTCCACGAAACTTGGGACAAACAACTTTTGAAAAATTTCCCAAAAATTATTGAAGTTGACCAACCCTTGAATACATTAATTAGTTCAAAATTATGGAAAGAAATTAATGCCATTGTTGAAGGAAAAAAGACGATGAAATCTATTAAGGAAAACTATTTTGCAGGGTAAAAAATAGGCAGCTACTCTTTTAAAAGCCTGTCTAAAAGCCTACGCATTTTTTCGCTGTTCCAGTCAGCAGCCCCTTGCTCGTCTATAACTATTTCACCAGTTTTTGAAATTAAATATGTAGTTGGCAAAACATTCGATTTCAATTTATCCGGAGATTCATTGCTTTGAATAAATATGGGCAAGGTATATCCGTTTTTCTCCATAAACTGCTCAACCTTGGATGGCTTTTCAGAGGTAACAAAATAGAAATCTACTTGCGTGCCGTAACTGTCATATAACTTTTGAAAGGAAGGCATTTCCGCAACGCAGGGTGGGCACCAGGTAGCCCAAAAATTTACAATGGTTACTTTTCCTTCAGATTGTGAAAAGTTTATTTCGTTACCATCCAATTGCGTTAATGTCCAATCGTAATCTTGAAGTGATTCCCTTTCGTCTACAGACTTTTCCGAAGGGGAAAAGGAAATTAGGCGCTGTACAAAAACCTGAATTGGCATTCTGGTTTGTGGAAAAATCAACAAAATCAAAATACCGACAAATAAAATATTGCTCCAGTGTTTCTTCAGAAATCCTTTTATAATTATTGGGTATAAAAAAACCTAACAGGTTATAATATCCTGTTAGGTTTATATATTTAGAACAAGTTTATGCGTTCTGTAACTTAATTAAATTTAGCGCCGAACCTTCACGGTACCATTTAATTTGTGCATCGTTATAAGTATGGTTTACCTTAATGGTATCTGTACTGCCATCCTTGTGTACAATTTCAATTGTTAAAGGTGTGTTTTCGGCAAAATTTGCAATATCAATAAAGTTGAAGGTATCGTCTTCTTGAATTAGGTCGTAATCTGCTTCATTAGCAAATGTTAATCCTAACATACCTTGTTTCTTTAGGTTTGTTTCGTGTATACGGGCGAAAGATTTTACCAAAACTGCCGCAACACCCAAGAATCTTGGTTGCATAGCTGCATGTTCACGCGAAGAACCTTCACCGTAGTTATGGTCGCCCACAACTATGGTTTTTATACCTCTGGCTTTGTACTCGCGCTGTACATCTGGCACTCCACCGTATTCCCCAGTAAGCTGATTTTTTACAAAATTCGTTTTCTTATTGAAAGCATTTACCGCACCAATTAAAGTGTTGTTGGCAATGTTATCTAAATGCCCTCGGTAGCGTAACCACGGTCCAGCCATAGAAATATGGTCTGTTGTACATTTTCCGAATGCCTTAATAAGCAATTTCACTCCTTGTAGTTCAGAATCCTTAATAGGTACAAAAGGCTCTAACAACTGAAGTCGCTCACTGTCTTTTGCTACCTTAACATCTACCGTGCTGCCATCTTCTTTTGGTGCTAAATATCCGTTGTTATCTACCGCAAAACCTTTTGGCGGAAGTTCAAGCCCAACCGGAATATCCAATTTAACTTCCTGTCCCTCCTCATTAATCAAGGTATCGGTCATCGGATCAAAATCCAAACGCCCCGAAATTGCAATGGCCGCAACCATTTCTGGAGAACCAACAAAGGCGTGCGTATTTGGGTTACCATCTGCACGTTTTGAAAAGTTTCTGTTGAAAGAGTGAACGATGGTATTTTTTTCGTCGCCCTTTCTATCACTTCTATCCCACTGACCAATACATGGCCCGCAAGCGTTTGTAAATATTGTGGCACCAAGTTGTTCGAAAACATCTAACAGGCCATCACGTTCCGCGGTAAAACGAATTTGTTCTGAACCTGGGTTTATCCCGAAATCGCTCTTTGGTTTTAATTTTTTGTCTACAGCCTGTTGGGCAATAGAGGCCGCACGCGATAAATCTTCATAGGAAGAGTTTGTACAGCTACCAATTAATCCCCAATCTACTTTTATAGGCCATTCATTCTTTCTCGCCTTTTCGCCCAATTCACCTACAGGTGTAGTTAAATCTGGCGTAAAAGGACCATTTAAATGCGGACGAAGGGTAGAAAGATCAATTTCAATAACTTGGTCAAAATATGCTTCAGGATTGGCATATACTTCATCATCACCCGTTAAGTACGGTCTAATTTTATTTGCTTCATCGGCAATATCTTCACGATCTGTTGCTCTAAGGAAACGCTCCATGGCATCGTCATAACCGAAAGTTGAAGTAGTTGCACCAATTTCGGCACCCATATTACAAATGGTTCCCTTTCCTGTACAAGAAAGATTTTTTGCGCCAGGGCCAAAATATTCAACAATAGCACCGGTTCCACCTTTTACGGTAAGGATACCGGCAACTTTAAGGATAACATCTTTTGAAGCCGTCCAGCCATTTAATTCACCGGTAAGTTTAACCCCGATAAGTTTTGGGAATTTTAATTCCCAAGGCATTCCTGCCATAACATCTACTGCATCTGCACCCCCTACACCTATGGCAACCATACCTAGACCACCTGCATTAACGGTGTGGCTATCGGTTCCTATCATCATTCCCCCAGGGAAGGCATAATTCTCCAATACTACTTGGTGAATAATACCGGCGCCAGGTCTCCAGAAACCAATTCCGTATTTGTTTGATACTGATTCCAAAAAGTCAAAAACCTCGTTACTCGTTTCGTTAGCGCGCTTTAAATCTGGCACAGCTCCCTGTTTTGCCTGAATTAAGTGATCGCAATGCACTGTAGTAGGAACAGCAACGGTTTTTTTACCAGCTTGCATAAATTGCAAAAGTGCCATTTGCGCTGTAGCATCTTGACAAGCAATTCTATCAGGGGCAAAATCTACATAATCTTTTCCGCGACGGAAAGCTGTAGTTGCGTTGCCATCCCAAAGGTGGGAGTATAATATTTTTTCAGAAAGTGTAAGAGGTTTTCCCGTAATCTCACGTGCTTTATCAACACGTTCGGTCATTTGGGCGTAAACCTTTTTAATCATATCAATATCAAATGCCATAGTTTTATATTTTGTAGATGCAAAATTACAAAATTTTATAATAATTAAAAAGTATTTAATGAAATTGGATATTTAATGAATATTATTCAATAAATACTAATATTTGTTGCACTAATTTACCGAATCCGTAATTTTAGATAGCTAAAATTAAGAAATTCCAAAATTTAGAGGGCAACGGGATAGAATAGGAAATACCTTAAAGAGAACAGTATTTATTTAATACAGACTTTTAATAATATCCTCAATGCTTAAACCTTCGGCTTCCGCTTTGTAGTTTTTGATTAATCGGTGGCGTAAAATTGCGATTGCGGCTTTCTGAACGTCTTCAATATCTGGAGAAAATTTTCCATTAATGGCTGCATGGGTCTTAGCTGCCAAAATTAAATTCTGTGAAGCTCTTGGTCCGGCTCCCCAATCTATATAGTTTTTTACAATTTCCGGTGCCGAAGGACTATTGGGCCTGGTTTTTCCTACCAAGGACACGGCGTATTCCACAACATTATCTGCTACCGGAATTCTTCTAATTAGCTGTTGGAAATCAATTATTTCCTGGGCTGTAAAAAGAGCATTGACGGTTTGTGATTCACCGGCTGTGGTTTGTTTAACAACTTCAACCTCCTCTGAAAAAGACGGATATTCAAGATTGATAGCAAACATAAAACGGTCTAACTGTGCTTCTGGCAGTGGGTAGGTTCCCTCCTGCTCAATTGGGTTTTGCGTAGCCAAAACAAAATAAGGCAAATCTAATCTATAGTGATTACCGGCTACTGTTACAGCTCGCTCCTGCATAGCTTCTAAAAGCGCAGCTTGCGTTTTGGGGGGAGTTCTGTTAATTTCATCTGCCAAGATAATATTGGCGAAGATGGGGCCTTTTATAAACTTGAACTCTCTGTTTTGGTCTAAAATTTCAGAACCCAGAATATCGCTAGGCATTAAATCTGGCGTAAATTGGATTCTCTTGAATTTAAGTCCAAGCGCCTCGGCAACAGTGTTAACCAACAAGGTTTTTGCTAGCCCCGGAACTCCAATAAGCAATGCGTGTCCGCCTGAAAATATGGCAAGCAAAACTTGCTCTACCACTTCATCCTGACCTACTATTACTTTTTTTATTTCCTTTTTAAGAGCGTCGTATTTTGAAACCAGTTGTTTTACCGCTGCTACGTCTGACATATTTTTTATTATATATTATTGTTTAGACCAATTTCCAGCAAACTCACAATCCTGGTAATCTTGGTTGATGCTAATATAGGTATCTTTTATTTTTTCATTCTGCCATTTATTGATAACCTTAATCTGCTTTTCGCGCAAGGCCAATTTTTTAATACGCTCGTAATCTTTGGCATAATCTGCTTTGTGCTCTTCGTATTTATTGGTAACAGTAAGTATTTTTAAACTACTCTTTCCTGTACGGTCGCGGTCGGTGAAAATGGCTGAAACCTCTCCTTCTTTTAGGTTGTAAACCTGTGCACTTAAAGTTGGGTCCATTTTGGTAAGGTCGAACTTTGTATCGAAAGTTACAGGATTCACCAATTGACCACCGTTATTACGGGTTTCTTTGTCGTCTGAGTTTTTTCTGGCGGCTTCGGCAAAGGTTATTTCACCGGCTTCAATTTGTGCTTTTATATCCTCAATTTTTTTCTGGGCCTCGTCTATTGAATTTTGTGAAACTTCAGGAAACATCAAAATATGTCTAACATCAACTTCCTGCCCGCGAATTTTTTCAACGTAAAGAA
>CAXBDO010000044.1:0-11790 GCA_963974165.1 uncultured Aequorivita sp. | reverse complement strand
TTCGTTGTTGAAGTTTAATATGAATATTGCCAACGGTTATTACGGCGGTAGTGGCTTGCGCTATTTGAACGATTATTTGGGCAATGATATTCTAAAAAACAGCATCAAGGATTTTTATTTGGCCAATAAATTAAAGCCCATAAAATCTTCAGAATTTGAGGCTTTTCTTTCGGAAAGAACTGAGCTTCCTATTAACTGGTTTTTTGAAGATTTCGCAGATACCCGAACTACTATCGATTTCAAAATAAAGCGGGTTGAAAAGATGGGAGATTCGCTTAAGGTCTTTATAAAAAATAATAGGAAGAATGAATTGCCCATTTCGCTCTACGGCCTTAATGACGATGAAGTTGTCTATAAAACCTGGACGAAACCAATGGATAGTATTACATCCATTACAATTCCTTCGCAAAATATTAAAAGGCTGGCCTTAAACTATGAAGGAAAAATTCCCGAATACAATCTTCGGAACAATTTTAAAACCATAGATGGTTTATTCAACAAACCCTTACAGTTCCGTCTTTTTCAGGATGTAGAAGACCCAAATTATACGCAGTTTTTCTTTATGCCCATTTTTGAGTACAACCTGTACGATGGCGTGTCGGCTGGTTTGCGGTTGTACAATAAAACAGTGCTTCCAAAAGCAGTGCATTACAGTCTGGAGCCGCAATTCGGATTTAGGTCGAAAACCCTTGTAGGTAGGGCCTCCGTTAGCTATACCCAAACAATGAACCAAGGCGATCTATACGCTATGCGCTATGGATTTTCGGGAAATTATTATTCGTATGACAGGGGTTTATTCTACAAGAAATTTACGCCCTATATAACTTTTGCCTTTAGAAGCCCCGATTTAAGGGATAATGAAAAACAATATATAAATCTGCGAAACGTAAATGTTTACAGAGATGAAAACCCTAACGACCCAGACCAGGAGCCCAATTACAGTGTTTTCAATATGCAGTATGTGTATTCGAACCCTAACCTGATTAATTATTTTAGGGGAATTGCGGATTATGAAATTTCATCAAAATTCAGCAAGTTTTCGATTGATCTGGAATATCGAAAACTGTTTTTGAGCAATCGGCAATTGAACCTACGGTTTTTTGCGGGGGTGTTCCTTTTTAACGATACCCGTGAAAATGAAGATTTTTTCAGCTTTGCACTCGATAGACCCAACGATTATCTTTTCGATTATAACTATTACGGAAGAAGTGAAGATTCCGGCTTATTTAGTCAACAGCTAATTATTGCCGAAGGTGGGTTTAAATCGCAACTGGAGCCAGCTTACGCCAATAGTTGGATGGCAACGGTAAATGCAAGCACCAATATTTGGAAATGGATCTACGCCTATAGCGATGTTGGTTTGGTTGCCAATAAAGAGCGGGGCGTTAATGCGGTATTCGATAGTGGAATTAGATTGAGTTTGGTAGCCGATTATTTTGAACTGTATTTCCCTATTTATTCAAACCTAGGCTTCGAACCAAACCTGCCACACTATGACGAAAAAGTGCGGTTTATCGTTACTTTAAGTCCGAAGACCTTGCTAGGGTTGTTTACTAGGAGGTGGTATTGATGTGGTTTCTGGTTTCTGGTTTCAGGTTACAGGTTGCAGGTTGCATGTTTCAGGTTACACATTACAGGTTGCAAGTTGCAAGTTGCAAGTTACTGAGCACTGAACACCGATCACTGAACACTGATCACTGAACACTGATTACTGAACACTGATCACTGATTACTGAACACTGAGATCCGTTAAGCATTTAATAATGGTAAAAATCAGCCCCTTAAGTAATACTCAGTCCGATAGGGACTTTATTTAAAGTAACTTTTTAAGAATTATATAGTTTATTAACAAGGTAGAATTAACGTATAAACAATTTACAACATGCAATTTCTGAACGACTGGCGAATTATTATTTTACTTTGTTTAACCCTGGGCTTAGCTCCTTTCTTTCCCGAACCGCATCTTTGGGGAAAATTGAAGTGGATTTTTGGCGGGGCCGAAGGAATGCGGGCCGACGATTGGTTTGATGTGCTATTACATGGTTTCCCTTTCATTTTATTACTTAGGTTGCTGATTGTTAGACTACTTCCTTCCAAAAAAAATTAGCGCAACTATGCAACCAATTTAGCTTTGCTAAACACCTTCAATTTCGCTATTTTTGCAAATATAAAATCCATTTCAATGCAGACAGACCCAAAGACTAACGGCGAGATTTCCTTTGACGATTTCAAAGAAACAGTTTTAAACGATTATAAAATTGCAGTTACCAGCCGAGAATGTAGTCTATTAGGGCGTCGCGAGGTTCTTACCGGAAAAGCGAAGTTTGGGATTTTTGGGGACGGGAAAGAAGTACCCCAATTAGCATGGGCAAAAGCCTTTAAAAATGGCGATTGGCGCAGTGGATACTACCGCGACCAAACGTTTATGATGGCTATTGGCAAGCTAACTATCCAACAATTTTTCGCAGGTCTTTATGCCCACACCGATATTAAGGCCGACCCCATGAGCGCCGGAAGGCAGATGGGCGGGCACTTTGCCACCCACAGCCTAAATGAGGACGGTAGCTGGAAAAACCTTACCCAACAAAAAAATAGCAGTTCAGATATTTCGCCTACTGCAGGGCAAATGCCTAGATTATTGGGCTTGGCACAGGCTTCAAAAATATTTAGAAACGTAAAGGGTATTGAAAATAAAACCCAATTTTCTATAAATGGAAATGAAGTAGCTTGGGGAACCATTGGGAACGCTAGTACAAGCGAAGGCCTTTTTTGGGAAACCATAAATGCTGCCGGTGTGTTGCAGGTGCCGTTGGTAATGAGCGTTTGGGATGATGAATATGGAATTTCGGTACACGCAAAACACCAAACTACAAAAGAAAATATTTCAGAAATTCTTAAAGGATTTCAGCGTACCGAAGATGAAAACGGCTATGAAATTATCCGCGTTAACGGCTGGGATTACCCAGAACTGATAGACGTATACAATCGTGCCTCAAAAATTGCACGCGAGGAGCACGTGCCCGTTTTAATCCACGTTCAGCAATTAACACAACCGCAGGGCCATAGTACTAGTGGATCGCACGAACGCTATAAGAGCAAGGACCGTTTGGCTTGGGAAGCAGAATTTGACTGTAACGTAAAGATGCGGGCGTGGATGATTGAAAGTGAAATTGCCACCGAAGAAACTTTGGCGGAAATTGAAAAAGACATTAAGAAACAAGTTCGCGACGGTAAAAAGGCGGCTTGGGAAGCTTTTGTTGCCCCGCAGAAAAAGGAGCAGCAAGAAGCTGTGTTGTTACTGGGGAATTTGGCCGAGAACAGCAGCAACAAAAATTTTATCAGCAAGATTAAAGACGAATTGGCTTCTGAAAAAGAACCTTTCAGAAGAAATATTCTTGCCTCGGCAAGACAGGCGCTACGTTATGTTACTGGCGAAGATTCTGCCGAAAAGAAACAACTTCAGGATTGGATCAATAATTATATTGAAACCATCCAACCTAAGTACAGTGCCCATCTTTATTCCGAAGAAAAGGAAAATGCAAAGACTATACAGGAAGTACTTCCCTCCTACGCAGACGATGCCGAAGAGGTTGATGCCCGCGTAGTGTTAAGGGATAATTTTGACGCTATGTTCAGCAAGCATCCAGAAGTTTTAATCTTTGGCGAAGACAGTGGCGAAATTGGTGATGTAAACCAAGGTCTGGAAGGAATGCAGGAGAAATACGGCGAGCTAAGGGTAGCCGATGTAGGTATAAGGGAAGCCACCATTCTAGGACAAGGAATTGGAATGGCAATGCGTGGCCTACGCCCTATTGCTGAAATTCAATATCTAGATTACATTCTTTACTGCCTACAAATAATGAGCGATGATTTGGTGACGGTGCGTTACAGAACCAATGGTACCCAAAAAGCGCCTTTAATAGTTCGTACACGTGGCCACAGATTGGAAGGAATCTGGCACAGCGGGTCGCAAATGGGGGGCTTAGTCCACTTATTGCGAGGCATGTATATACTCGTTCCTAGAAATATGACCAAAGCCGCTGGTTTTTATAATACGCTACTTGAGACTGATGAGCCTGCCTTGGTAGTAGAATGTTTGAACGGGTATCGTTTAAAGGAAAAATTGCCAAACAACTTAGGCGAATTTAGAACGCCGATTGGTGTGGTTGAAACGGTTAAGGAAGGAAATGATATTACATTGGTTTCCTACGGAAGCACTTTACGCATCGTTGAAGAAGCCGCCAAGGAACTACAACAGGCCGGGATAGATGCTGAAGTTATTGATGTGCAAAGTTTGTTGCCATTAGATCTTAACCACGATATGGTTAAGAGTGTCGCTAAAACAAATCGACTTCTCGTAATAGATGAAGATGTGCCGGGCGGAGCTTCTGCCTACATTCTAAACCATATAGTAGAAATTCAGGGTGGGTATAAATATTTAGACAGCAAGCCACAAACGCTTTCGGCAAAAGATCATCGTCCGCCTTACGGAACAGATGGCGATTATTTCACCAAACCATCTTTGGAAGATATTTATGAAAAGGTTTATGGGATAATGCACGAAGCAAATCCTTCAACCTATCCGAAGTTAAGGTAACGCTAAAATCCTGTTATTTTTCTATTAGCCTGCGTAACTTATAGCATATTTAAAAATATATAGCTATGAGAACTATTTTTACCCTATTGCTGGGGCTTTGTACTATTCTATCATCTTTTGCACAAGACGTAAATGATAGGGTACGTTTTATTCCTCAATCACAAGTACCGGCAGCTGTTATAGAACGCCAAGCGGAATTATTCCCAACCAATTATGTTTCAGAATGGCAGGTTCAGGAAATGAACGGCATGCAAAATGCAAAAAACATTCGATATATCGCCAAATTTGAAGAAGATGGGCGGCCTGGTTTTTCGGCTTCTTACCTCTTAGATGGAACGATGATTTTCAATTCTGAATTTATGCCAAGCGAAATCATTCCTGCCGAAATTAGATTGAAAGTTGAAAGCGAGTTTAAAAATTTCACCATTCATAACGGTCAGTTTATAACCTTCTACAACCCAAAACGGGAAATTTATTTGCTGAAACTTTTAAATGATATTAACGTGCAATATGCCTTTTATAATACCGCCGGCAATAAAATTCCAGAAGATTCGCTTCCCCCTGAAATGTTATTATTAATGCGGTGATTTAATTAAATAAACCCTTCAAAATATTGAAATTTTAAGAGAATAGAATATAATGTGAGAATCAGAAAATCACAATTTTCATAGTTAGATTCAAAAAAAATACTACATTAGCTATTCCTAAAAAGAATTAAAATTTAGTTTATGATATATTTCAGCTTTAATACAAATAATAATAACGAGCTCCCGTAACATAAACTTGTCGCGATATTCAGCCCGTCAGGTTTTTTCCTGACGGGCTTTTTTTTTGAATTCCTGCAAAGGCAGGAATCTAAAGTGCCAGTTTTTAGAATATGTGTGGAATTGTATGTGCATTCAAATTAAAGGAACCAGCAGAAGCATTAAGGCTTCAAGTATTATCAATGGCAAAAACTATCAGGCATCGCGGGCCGGACTGGAGCGGGATTTTCAGCAATAACAATGCAATCATGGCGCATGAGCGGTTGGCGATTGTTGACCCCACTTCAGGAAAACAACCTCTTTTTAGCCGCGATGGCAACTTGGTACTTGCAGCAAATGGCGAAATTTATAACCATACAGAACTTCGGAAACAGTTCAAAAATTACAACTTTCAAACTAAAAGTGATTGCGAAGTAATTCTTCCTTTGTACAAAGAAAAGGGCGCTTCCTTTTTGGACGAAATGAACGGTATTTTCGGTTTTGCGTTGTACGACATTAAAAACGACAGTTATCTTATAGCCCGCGACCATATGGGTATTATCCCCCTTTACATTGGTTGGGACCAGAATGGCACCTTCTATGTGGCTTCAGAATTGAAAGCTTTGGAAGGGATTTGTACCAAAATAGAACTTTTTCCTCCCGGCCATTATTTGGAAAGTAGCGATGGTGAACTTAAACGTTGGTATACGCGAGACTGGATGGATTACGAAAACGTAAAGAACAATGCCACTGAAATTGCTGCAATAAAAAAAGCATTGGAAGCTGCAGTACACCGCCAATTAATGAGCGATGTGCCTTATGGCGTTCTACTTTCTGGCGGCTTAGATTCCTCAATAACTTCTGCCATAGCCCAAAAATATGCCCAAAAACGCATTGAAAGCGATGATACCGAAGGTGCTTGGTGGCCAAAATTGCACAGTTTTGCCATAGGGCTGGAGGGCAGCCCAGATTTGGCAGCAGCCGAGAAAGTTGCAGACCATTTAAAAACAGTTCACCATGAAATAAAGTTTACAATACAAGAAGGTATAGACGCTATTCGCGATGTAATCTATCATTTGGAAACCTACGACATTACAACAATTCGCGCTAGTACGCCTATGTATTTAATGGCTCGCGCTATTAAGGCCATGGGCATAAAAATGGTGCTAAGCGGCGAAGGGGCCGACGAGATTTTTGGCGGCTATCTCTATTTCCACAAAGCGCCATCTGCAAAAGATTTTTATGATGAAAATGTACGCAAGTTGGATAAGCTACATATGTACGATTGCCTTCGTGCAAACAAATCGCTAGCCAGTTGGGGGATTGAAGGGCGGGTGCCCTTTTTGGACAAAGAGTTTATGGACGTGGCCATGCGCATTAACCCAAAAGATAAAATGATAAACGGCGAGCGAATGGAAAAATGGGTGCTTCGTAAAGCATTTGAAGATATGCTGCCCGCTAGTGTTGCCTGGCGCCAAAAGGAACAATTTAGCGATGGCGTAGGCTATAGTTGGATAGACAGCCTAAAGGAAATGGTAAACGAAAAAGTAACCGATGAACAGTTGGCCAATGCCAAGTATAAATTCCCAATACAAACTCCATCAAGCAAGGAAGAGTTTTATTACCGAAGCATTTTTGCCGAACATTTTCCGAGTGATGCCGCGGCGCTGAGTGTGCCTTCCGTGCCATCAGTAGCCTGTAGCAGCCCGGTAGCCTTAGAGTGGGATGCTAGTTTTAAGAATATGAACGACCCGAGCGGAAGGGCTGTTAAGAATGTGCATACGGATGCTTATGCTGGGGAGTGAATCAGTTTTCAGTGGTCAGTGGTCAGTGATCAGTGGTGAGTGGTGAGTGTTCAGTGTTCAGTTATCAGTTATCAGTGATCAGTGGTCAGTGGTCGTTGGTCGGTGGTCGGTGGGCAATGCAGTTACTGTAGCAGTTTAATACTTAAAAAAACGCCGAAAGAAAGTCTTTCGACTTTTTGAATTTTATATTGACTGAGCAGTTTATTCAACGGAATAATATGGGTTTCCAGCATTCGCAATCAATAGTGTGCAGCATTCAGACTGCCATAGAATGGGATTTTAGCTTTAAAAACAGGAATGACCTCAATGGACGGGCCGTTAGAAATTTGAATGCCGCTACATTACTTGAAGTCTTGAAAAATAGGTAATTACGAAAACGCAAAAAGATTTATTCTGCCAAAATTTTTTATAGTATTTTCACAGCTTAACGATAATAAGTTCACATAATGTTAATTTCAATAAGTTAGGTTTAGAGTAAATTTGAAATAAGTAAAACAAATTAAAAATGAATAGACTTATAATAGTGGGAAACGGTTTTGATTTAGCCCATGGTTTGCCCACCTCTTATCAACATTTTATGGATAATTTTTGGGAATCATTACCTAAAAATTATAAAGATAATTTGGTACAATCAATGGTATACGTTGATGATAGTTATAAGGGTTATTTAACTTTTGAAGGTACAGAAATTAAAAATTATAAAGATTTAGTGCAAAATATGGTTGGGTATGCGAAAGAGTATAGTATGAAATTCGAACCTACTCAAAATATATTATATGGGCCAACTTCACGTGTTACCAGAATTTTTCAGTTTAAAAATGAATTTTTTAAAATTCTTACACTCGAATCAGTAGATAAATGGGTAGATATTGAAAACACTTATTACGAAATTTTAATAGGAATAGTTAATCCAGAAAAAAGAAAGCGCAAATATGATGGAACAATACTGAAACTAAACAGAGAATTTGAAGATGTAAAATCAATGTTAGAGCAATATCTACAATTAAATGTTCTCAATGTATGTGATATGAATAAACACTCCAACGATTCAAATGATTTATTAAAATATTTCAAATTATCAGTTTTTCATCTTTCAAAATTTTCGGACCATGAATATTTCAATGAATTTCCTCCTGAGGATAGAAATGAATTAATAGAATTTGATAATTTATTATGGAAAAAAAGAAATGATTATAACCAAAAAGATATAAATTATTTACCAGATAATCTTTTCTTAAATTTTAACTATACATCTAGTTTAGAAAAATATGTAGAATTAATTAATTCTCAAAATGAACAATATGGGACTGCTTCACAAATTCATATTCATGGCAAACTCAATTCAACTGTTAATACCATAAATTTTGGTTTCGGTGATGAAATGGACGATTATTACAATGTGATTGAGAAAACAAACGATAACGAATATCTTAAAAACATCAAATCTTTTCAATATTTACATACTTCGAATTATAGAAAATTACTTAATTGGATCAATTCCGGTAAAAAGTTTCAAGTTTATATTTTTGGACATTCTTGTGGTTTATCAGACCGAACATTACTCAATAGTATTTTTGAAAATCCTAATTGCCGTTCAATTAAAATATTTTATCACAAACATAAAGATGGTGATAATTACACTGAAATAACTCAAAATATATCACGTCATTTCAATAAAAAAGCCTTGATGCGAGAAAAAATTGTAGATAAAACCTTAAGTGTTGAGCTTCCTCAGAATATAAGATTTCCATTAAAGAAATAGGTCTACTTTAGCGCAAGTTTCCCGCTCGAAGACCCCAACCTATTTCGTCCTGAAATAAGTTTACATTTCTCCCTAAAAGGGGACTACTACTTATTCTTAGTTTCATTATCTAGTAATCAGTTGTTATCATAATATTTACAGGTTAACAAAACGAATTAGATTGATTATTTATAGATTGTTGATGAAAAAGTCTAGGCATATTATAAATAAAAAAACGCCGAAAGAAAATCTTTCGGCGTTTTTTTATTTATAATGATCGGAAAATCTATTCGACGGTATAATATAAATTACCCTCTCTATCCATCAATAAGGTTAGGGTTTGCAATTCACAAAAATCTACGTTTGTAAACTCAACCGAATTTCCATTATCATCGGTAATACGAATGTCGTAATCACAAAGGGTTTGGTTATCGACAGGGATACTTACGTTTGCTACTGTATCATTCTCAAATCTATCGTAGGGTATAATATCATTACCCCAATTATTTTGGTCTGTATCGGTAACGTAAATACCGTATAGGCTTAGTCCGGTATGGTTTACGATATCGAACCTTAATTCATAATTTTGGGCGAAGGTGTTGCTGGCAAAAATTGCAGAAACAAATAGAAATAAAAGCGTGAATTTTTTCATAATAGTTGGTTTAGTTAGTGGCTACTCTTAAGCTTTCGCCGTTCGCGTTAATTGAAAACAGTATTAAATGTAGCGAAAATTAGCGCACCAATAACCACAACCAATTGATTTTTATAAAGTTAACGAGGCAACTTTAAAGGATAGACCAAATAAATATGAAAATAAATTAGAAATAGCATCTTTAGAAATTCGGAAAATAACTAAATGACAGAAGCAATTATTCCATAGTAAGTCCCATCAATATTAATATCCACATAATGCCACCACAAACTAGAAGTATAATTTGGCGGGCATTATATTGTTCGGTTTCAACAACCTCGTAATCGGGACTTTTACGCACTCCGTAATTAAATGCTTCCAAGGCAGGTATAAAAAACAAAAATGAAATAAACGAAATAATAAAATAAGGTTCCGGCAGTCTTCCCAACAGATTAAAACCTATAACTCCCAGAAAACACCCTAGCGAAGAAAAAGTTTTTGTGTACCCATTTTCCTCCGCAAAATCCTGAATTCTATCAAAGAGACCTATCATAAAAAATAGCGCAAACAAGGCGCGCGGAAAGGGCATGATATCTAGATTATCCTTGTCCTTAAAAAATTTCCAGCTTTTATACATCCACCAGATATCATATAACCCGAAGCTTACAATGCTTAAAACAACAAATTTTTGAAGGGTAACAATTTCTACTTTGGTAGTTTCGGTTTCGTTTAAGGCAAAGGTTTCTTCCATATTTCTAAGTATCTGAATAAAAGCGCAAATATATTCTTTTAACTAAAAGAACCGAATTTTAAACAAATACTTATTTTGAGCAAATCCCTTTATTTTCGAAAAACAAAGGACGCTTCCATTTTCCAAAAACTCTAAATTTTCACGTATAAACAACCCACATCAAAACCTATAATTCTTAATATCCAACGATTAACCTCTAACCCACTTCCCCTACGGCAACCACTTCTTATCAAAGTTTGGCTTGCGTTTTTCAAGAAAAGCATCGCGGCCTTCTTTCGCTTCGTCTGTCATATATGCTAATCGGGTAGCTTCGCCAGCAAAAACTTGTTGGCCCACCATGCCATCGTCGGTAAGGTTCATGGCGAATTTTAGCATTTTAATGGAGGTTGGGCTTTTTGCCAGAATTTCCTGTGCCCATTCAAAGGCCGTTGCTTCCAATTCGGCATGCGGGATAACGGCATTTACCATTCCCATTTCAAAAGCTTCCTGTGCGCTGTAATTTCTTCCAAGGAAAAATATTTCGCGGGCACGCTTCTGCCCTACCATTTTGGCGAGGTATGCGCTACCGTAACCACCGTCAAAACTGGTAACATCTGCATCGGTCTGTTTAAAGATGGCGTGCTCCCTGCTCGCCAAGGTTAAATCGCAAACCACATGCAAGCTATGGCCGCCGCCTACTGCCCATCCCGGAACAACACAAATTACAGCCTTAGGCATAAAACGAATTAACCGTTGTACATCTAGAATATTCAATCTATGGTAACCATCATCGCCCACATAGCCTTGGTGGCCACGCGCCTTTTGATCGCCGCCGCTGCAAAAACTATAAACCCCATCTTTGGAAGAAGGACCTTCTGCAGAAAGCAATACCACGCCAATTGAAGTATCTTCCTGCGCATCGTGAAAGGCATCAAGCAGTTCGGCCGTGGTTTTTGGTCGGAAGGCATTTCGCACATCGGGCCTGTTGAAGGCAATGCGTGCAACACCATCTGCTTTTTTATAGGTTATATCGGAATATTCTTTTACTGTTTTCCAGTTGGGTGAAGTCATAATTGTTATTTTTGTTTTCAAAGATAATAATTCCCGCTTAGGGGGGAATCCCATTAATAGAACTTCAATCACTATGCGCAACCTATTTTTTTCTCTCGCAATTCTTTTCACCTTAACCCTTAGTGCCCAAGAAGCTTATAAATTCACAACCGTTACCGATCTGGAAACCACGCCGGTAATTAGTCAAGGGGTTACGGGAACTTGTTGGAGTTTTAGCAGTACCTCATTTTTGGAGAGTGAAATTATGCGCCTTACGGGCAAAAAAATAGATTTAAGTGAAATGTACCAAGTGCGCAATACGTACCCGTTAAAGGCAGAAAATTTTATTATGCGTCAAGGCAAGGCACAGTTTAGTGAAGGCGGCCTGGCCCACGATGTTATGAATTCCGTCGCGAAAAACGGGTTGGTTCCCAACGAAGCCTTTAGCGGACTTTTTTCGGGCGAAACAACCTACAATCACGCCGAAATGGTT
>CAXBDO010000043.1:0-11973 GCA_963974165.1 uncultured Aequorivita sp. | reverse complement strand
CACCCCTTTGGGGGCTTGGGCGTTTATGGCATCACTCTACAACAATAAATTTTATCATCGCGATCTATCTTGGCTTCGGTTTAACCACCGCGTTTTACAGGAAGCCGCAGATAATAGAAATCCGCTATATGAACGGCTAAAGTTTTTGGCCATTTTTTCCTCCAATCTCGATGAGTTTTTCAGGGTACGGGTATCTGATATTCGGCAAATAAAAAATTTGGAAAAACCGCTTCGGAAGAAGTTAATTACCAAACCCAACAAGGTTTTAAAGGAAATTAAAAAGCGGGTAGACATCCAACAAAATGAATTTGGGGAAATATTCAATAAGCAAATAATTCCACAATTGGCTGCGGAAGGCATTCATCTAATTCGCCACGAGGATTTTTCGGACGAACAACAGAAAATTGCAACCAATTATTACAACGAAAGCCTTAAACAGATTACCAAAATAAGCTGCAATCCGTGCTCGGAGGCGCAGTCTGTTTTTGTGGAAAATGAAAAACTTTACCTAACTGCAAAAACTGGGGAAGATGAGTTTATGATGGTAAAGATTCCAGATACCGAGCCTAGGTTTTTTGTGTTTCCATCCAATGAAGACGGCCCATTTCATATTACGTTTATAGACGACATTTTAAAATTCAATTTAAAGAAGGAATTTCTAGTTTCAAAAGAAGGCGATTTCCATTCGCTTAAAATTTCACGCGATGCTGAATTATATATAGAAGATGAATTTTCGGGCAATTTAATGGAAAAAATAAAGGCGGCGCTTCCCAATAGGGATACAGGCCAAGCCACCCGAGTTTTGATAGATCCTGAAATGCCTGAAGATTTTCAGGAAATTCTTAAAAGAGCTTTGGACGTAAACCAAACCGATGTGGTTTTGGGCGGACGCTATCATAATTTCAAGGATTTTATGAAGTTCCCCAACCCTTCTGCAAAACCCCTTGCCTTCGAAAAATTGCCATCCCTGCCCCATCCAGTTTTAGCGAATTGCGATTCAATTTTTAAGGCAATTGATAAAAAAGACCAATTACTGCATTACCCATACCAAAGCTTCAAACCGGTAATACAGCTAATGCAGGAAGCAGCCACCGATCCGCAGGTTACTACCATAAAGATGACCATATATCGCGCTGCAGAAGATTCAGAATTAAACAACGCCATTGCCCTTGCCGCAAAAAATGGGAAAGATGTTACCATTTTTATTGAAGTAAAAGCCCGTTTTGACGAACACAACAATTTAAAATGGGGTGCCATTTTTAGGAAAAACGGCGCACGGGTAATCTATAGCTATCCAGACATAAAGGTGCATTCCAAAATTCTATATATGGAAAGGGAGGTTGAAGGCAAAATGAAGCGCTACGCCTATATAGCAACCGGAAACTTTAACGAAAATACCGCGAAACTATATACAGATTTCGGATTAATGACCGCTCACAAAAAAATAACCAAGGACCTTAAAAAAGTTTTTATGGTTTTGGAGCGCGATATGATAGTTCCAAAAGCCAAGGAACTGCTTATTTCGCCCTTTACTACCCGCGAACGGTTTACCGCTTTGGTTGAAAAGGAAATTGCGTTTGCCATTGCCGGCAAAAAAGGCCTCATTATTTTAAAGATGAACAGCTTGCAGGATGAGGGCATGATTAAGGAACTTTATAAAGCCAGTAATGCCGGGGTTGAAGTGCGGTTGTTGATTAGGGGAATGTGCTCCTTGGTGCCGGGAATCCCGGGCCAAAGTGAAAATATTTTTGTTACGAGTATTATAGATAGGTTTTTGGAACATGGCCGGGTGTATATTTTTGGCAATGATGGCAATGAACAGGTTTATATTGGCTCTGCAGATTGGATGACGCGCAACCTTACCCACAGAATTGAGGTTGTGACCCCAATTTTTGATGCCGACCATAAAAAGACAATCAGAGATCTAATTAATATTGAATTGGAAGACAACGTAAAAGCTAGGCATATTGATGCCGAACAGAAGAATGAATATGTGACAAATGATGCTCCAAAAGTGCAATCGCAACTCGCTATTTACGATTATTTCAAAAAGGAAATTAAATAAACCCCATCTCGCGGGCGTGGGCAATAGCCGCATCACTGTTTTCTACCAACAATACGGGCACGGTTTCATAATCTTTAAAAAGTCCCTTTACACGAAGCATTTTCCTTTTGTGGTTTACATTACGGAGGTAAATGGCCAAAATACGTTCGGGATGGGCTTCGGCAATTTCGGTATAAATATCTGGATCGTGTTCGCCACTGTCGCCAATTAATATAAGGGGCAGCTTGGGATAGGTTTTTAAAATATTGATAATTTCCTTTTGCTTCTGGGGTTTTTCAGGCTTGTACTTTTTTGCGAACGGGTTTACAAAATCGCGCAATAGTATAGGCCCTCTTAAAAAATTATTCTTTTCCAAAAATCTTTCCAAATAACTATATAGGTTCCAAGGGCTATGGCTTACGTAGTAAACTGGGTTACATTCATTACCTGCTTTGCCATTGTGCAATTTCAAATAAAAACCTGCGGCACCTTCAAGCGGAATCCGTTTTTCGGCACTTTTAAAAAATGTATTTTTTACAACCATCCATTTAAATATAGACGTTAGACCGGTGTGCATAATGGTATCGTCTATATCGCTAACTATTCCAAATTTTACGTCTTCCGAAGGAATTAATATTTCGCCCTTAAAATTGTTATTCTGCTGAATTTTTCGTCCCGATTTTTCATCAACAAACGAAATGGAATAATGCAACCAACCTTCTTTATCGGTAAGTTGCTGTAGATTTTCCATAGTGGTGTCTATCAAAAAATATCCTTGCGAATCGGTTTCTGTTTCAATATTACGGCCATCGGGAAGGCTAAGGAGGAGTTTGGTGTTTGTTACCTTATCGGTTTCAAAGCGTTTCCAGCTATTCCATAGCAGATGGAACAATCCTTTTTTGGTAAGGTCTATATTTTCATCTTCAAAAGCGCGGCCCTTTACATACAAATGGTTAGCTGTGCCATAACTTCTAAAGGCAATAATCTGTATAGGGTCTTTTTTGAATAGCCCCATTAAAAATGCCAGTTTTCAGGCCAAAGCCATATCATTAATAGTCCCACAATAATAGAAAGCGTCATTGCCGCGCCCAACCATTTTGCCAATTGCCGATTGCCCAAAACAGCCACCAGTACAATCTTAAAAGCAAAATTTGCCAGTACGCCCGTCATAATTAGACGCCAACCCAATTCAGTATCCAAACCGCCCCCAATAGATTGAGCCAACGAAAGGGTAATGGCATCTTTTTTTGCCAGCCCTCCAATAATAGAAACTATATATAAGCCGCTATTGCCAAACTCCTTTTCGGTGAAGGCCACGGCCAATAATATTAGGGCGTACAAAATTCCGAAAATAAAAGCGCTTTTAAACTGGGCCGGATTTTTAGGTTCAGGCATTTCTTCCTGGTTTTCCTCATTTGAAATAGTATAAAAAAGAATGACCGAAAGTACCGCCATAAATACAAACAGCAATAAAAATGGCAGAATTAACTGCGGAAGCTTTTCGGGTACCACAATTCCGATTTCAACAATAACCCGAATAATGGAAACCGCCACCGCCGTTAAAATTACAAAGGCTGATATTTTGCCGATAGATTTACTGTTTTTTGAATTTCGGGCATAGCTTACCGTGGTGGCGGTACTGCTAATAACCCCACCCAAAATTCCGTTGGAGATCATTCCCGCTTTTTTGCCCACCCATTTGTACACAAAATAGCCCAAAATGCTTATGCCCACAATTAGCGTAACCATAAGCCAGATATCCTGCGGATTCAAAACATCTAAGGGCCCAAAAGTGTCGTTTGGAAGAATGGGAAGAATTACCAACGAAATACCTACAAAGGTCATTATAGCTGCTAAATCCTTTTCCTTTAGCTTATCGATAAAATTATGGATAGATTCCTTTATATATAAAAGCACCGCCAAGCTGCCGCCAACTACTACGGCTATAATCTGACTGCCCAAAACGAGATAGGCGCCAATGGCAAACATAAGCAGGACCGCTACTTCTGTAGTTTGCCCAACCTCAACCTCCGGATCTTTTTTGGCCTTGATGTAATTTGCCATTAACATTAAGCCCGTAACGGCTATACCGAAGGTTGGCAAGATAAAGGGATTTTCAAAATCGCGGGTAAGAAATCCGACTATTACACCTAAAATGGCTATTAAGGTGAAGGTGCGAACCCCAGCCATTTCATGGTCTGCCTTTTCCCGCTGAAGCCCAACGAGAAGCCCTAACCCAAATGCAATACCGAGAGTAATTAAATCGGGATAATTCATAGCATAGCTAAGATAGTGAAAAATGGGAATAATTGTAAAAGGGAAAATTAAAATGAAAAAGTAGAAAGTGGAAATTGAAAAGGGGAAAAAAAAGACCCCAAAGGTTTTTAAAACCTTTGGGGTCTGGAGTATTAGAAATATTCTGAATTCTACATTCAGAATTTAGAATTTCTATTCTTTATCCTTTATTTTAATTTTCATTCCCTCAACGTCTTTTAACTGGTTGCGAACTTCTTCTTCGGTGCCAGTAAACGTTCTTTTCTCGATAGTTTCAACACCATTTACCGTTTTTGTAATGGTTACATTGGCGGTTACTTGGTCGTTAGTGTCGTTCTTCAACATTTCAACCATAGTTTCTGTTTTATTCTTCAGGTTTTCGCCTTCAACAATAGTACTTCCAGACTCAATATATTTAACCTGCTTTTCGGTTAAGATGGTTTTATTTCCTTCGGCATCTATAATATAAACTTCTTCAGAAGATGTTTCCGGTCCTACTACCACACCATCGTGGTTTCCTAGGATTGGCGCAATTACCAAACCAATTAAACAAGTAAGTTTAATTAAGATGTTCATAGATGGACCTGAAGTATCCTTAAAAGGATCACCAACCGTATCGCCGGTTACTGCAGCCTTATGGGCCTCGCTTCCTTTGTAGGTCATTTCGCCGTTGATCATTACACCGGCCTCGAAAGATTTTTTGGCGTTATCCCAAGCGCCACCAGCGTTGTTTTGGAAAATAGCCCAAAGCACACCACTAACGGTAACCCCTGCCATATATCCACCAAGCATTTCGGCGATAGCCATATGATTCATTCCAAAAATCATAGGTACAAAGGCAATAACCAATGGAAAACCGATGGTTAAAATACCTGGCAACATCATTTCCTTTAAGGAAGCTTTTGTTGAAATAGCCACACATTTATCATATTGTCCTTTACCAGTGGCGGCGGTTGTATTACCAACAGAATCCAGAATATCGGTACGTTCGCGTACAATTGGGTCTTGTTCGCTCATTTCGGCAATACCCCCAGCGTTGTCGCTAATTGGTCCGAAAGCGTCTATGGCAAGTTGCATAGCCGTTGTAGCCATCATTGCTGAAGCCGCAAGTGCAACTCCGTAGAAACCGGCAAATGCGTACGATGCCCAAATAGCACCAGCGAAAAGCAATACCGATGGGAACGTTGAAATCATACCCGTTGCCAAACCTGCAATAATGTTGGTTCCTGCCCCAGTTGAAGACTGCTGCACTATTTTAAGGATTGGTTTTTTACCCAACCCAGTGTAGTATTCAGTTACCGAAGAAATACCGGCACCCACAACTAGACCCACCAAAGTGGCATAAAATACCCTCATTGAAGAAATTTCCTGTAAGCCTTCGCCGAAGAAACTCATATTCATAGTTTCTGGCAACATCCATTTTACAAGTGCAAAACAAGAAACTGCCACAAGAACTATAGAAACCCAGTTACCAATGTTCAAGGCGCCCATAACTTGGGCTTCCTTAGCATCGTTGCTTTTAATTTTTACCAACATGGTTCCAATAACAGAGATTACAATCCCTACACCGGCAATAGCCATTGGCAATAAAATTGGACCAATTCCGCCAAAACCATCGGCAATGGCACCGCCCATATCTTTAATAACATAATTTCCTAAAACCATTGCGGCAAGTACTGTTGCTACGTAGCTACCAAACAAATCGGCACCCATACCTGCAACGTCGCCCACGTTATCGCCCACATTGTCTGCAATAGTTGCTGGATTACGCGGATCGTCTTCCGGAATTCCGGCCTCTACCTTTCCAACTAAATCTGCACCTACATCGGCAGCTTTGGTATAAATACCTCCACCTACTCTTGCGAACAAGGCGATAGACTCTGCCCCAAGGGAGAATCCTGCCAAGGTTTCAAGTACAATAGTCATATCCATAGTATTTGTCCAAACCCCGCCCATAAAGTAATGGAAGAAGAAAATAAAGAATGCTGTAAGCCCCAATACTGCAAGACCTGCAACACCAAGCCCCATTACGGTTCCACCGCCAAAAGAAATTTTAAGGGCATCCGGAAGGCTTGTTTTCGCGGCTTGTGTTGTACGCACGTTGGTTTTGGTTGCTATTTTCATTCCCATATTTCCCGCAAGGGCAGAGAATATAGCTCCAAAAATAAAGGCAACTACTATTAATATATGTGTGGTAGGAACAACAAAAGATACTACTGCCAAGGCAATACTAACAATTACAACAAAAACGGCAAGTAATCTGTATTCGGCATTAAGGAAAGCTAAAGCACCTTCGTAAATGTGGTCGCTTATTTCCTTCATTTTACCATCGCCCGGGTTTTGTTTCAATACCCAAGAACGTTTAACGGCCATAAAGAGCAAGCCATTACAATTGGCGCATAAATCATCATTGATTCCATAAAATTTATAAATTAAGGTTGGTTGTTAAAATTTTTCGCTCCCAAAAATAAGGAAATGGTTTGGGATACGAAACACTAAAATGCACCAAACCCCAAAGGTCTAAAAGTCCTTTGGGGTAATACTAAATTGTGAAAATTTAGAGGTAAGCTATTATATGTAAGATTTTAGCCGCAGGCCTTAGAATTAAGAAACAAATTAACAACAAATATCATCATCCGTCTTCAGTCATCAGTCTACCGTCTACCGTCTACCGTCTACCGTCTACCGTCTCTAACCTTAGATACTAAAATGTCCCTGAACCTCGGGCGTATCCTTATAGCGCTTTACGCATTGGTTATAGATTTCAATGGCTTCGCCGGCATCGCCCCATCCGCCAACATCAACCTTTTTCTTTTCAAGATCTTTATAAACCTGGAAGAAATGCTCAATTTCGCGAACCAAGTGCGGGTTCATATCTGAAAGGTCGTTCAAACTGCTCCAAATTGGATCTGATATAGGCACACAAACTATTTTCTCGTCCGGGCCCTTTTCATCTGCCATATGGAAAACGCCAATTGGCTTTACCTCCATTACGCACATTGGGAAAGTAGGCTCACCTCCCAACACCAAAACATCTAGCGGATCGCCATCCAACGCCAAGGTTTCCGGTATAAAACCGTAATCTGCCGGGTACATCATACTACTAAAAAGCATCCTGTCAAAACGGATTTTTTTCAGTTTAAAATCGTATTCGTATTTGTTACGGCTTCCCTTGGGAATTTCTATCAGTACATCAAAAGTCTTTGTCATGGTAAATGGTAATCTTTATAAATTTATTTTTGAGGGTGCAAAAGTACTGCTTTCTTTATAAATGGGAAACCCGACTTCCAAATTCAATTCTGAAGGAAGTTATTTGTAATATGAAGAAAGAATAATTGCGACTATAGGCTGGATTTTATCAATAGTTGAATATTTTTATAGTTGGAAATATTTTGACCACTAACCCTAAAATATCAAAATAGCATGGAACTAAAACCCGTAACCGTTGAAGCCGAATATAACGCCCCCGTATCTAAAGTGTGGAAGGCCCTTACCGATAAGGCCGAAATGAAACAATGGTATTTTGATATTGCTGAATTTAAACCGGAGCCAGGATTTAAATTTCAGTTTATGGGCGGCACCGAAGATAACCAATACCTTCATAAATGTGAAATTATTGAGGTAATTCCGCAGCAAAAACTCTCCTATACTTGGCAATATGATGGCTATGCAGGTAACAGCTTAGTCACATTTCATCTTTATGCCGAAGGCTCCAAAACCCGGGTAGTGCTTACCCATAGTGGCATAGAGACTTTTCCGGATGATGCAGAAGACCTTGTAAGAAGCAATTTTGAGCAAGGCTGGCACCATATAATTACCATCGCCCTGCCCGAATATTTAGGGAAATAAACCCTTCAAGTGTTAAAAACCACGGCTTCAACCGTGTTAATATTTCGTTATTTTTCGAAGGACTTTACCTACAAAACTAGCGATTTTTAAAATTTTCCTGTCCGCTTCAACTAGTTGTACATCAAGCCAGTTCACGTTGGTAATTTTCAAATTTCTTCAAAAATAGAGGGCCGCTAGCCTATTTCCCAAAAAAAGTTAACAAGCGTTAAAAGATGCAATAAAATCTACAATGCCACGCTAATATTGCAGTGTGGTATTGCTATAGCCACATATTAACAAACCCTAAATAGTATCAACAAAAATTAAAAAACAAACTATGAAAACAAATGTAATTTACAAATCGATGCTTGCCCTAATGCTTTTGGTTGGCTTTGCATCTTGTAGTGACGATGACGGCGCAGATAGCGACCAAGCAACCTATAATACCAAAGTATATATTACTGACGGGCCTATAGACAATGCAGAGGTTGAAGCTGTGTTCGTAACCATTGCAGACGTAAAACTGAACGGTACTAGTGTAGACGGTTTTACAAAAACCACTGTAAACCTTAAAGCTTTACAAAACGGTGAAACACAATTGTTGGGAGACATTAACCTTGCTGCCAACACTTACAACCAAGTAACTTTGGTATTGGATGGCCAAACCGATGCTTCGGGAAACACGCCTGCTAACTATGTGCTTACTGCAAACAACGAAAAAATTAAGTTAACTGCAGACAATAACACTATTAATGTAAACAGCAGTTTTGATATTGCTGCCAATGCAACAAACCAAGTAGTTATAGATTTTGATTTGCGTAAATCTATAGTTGCCGATGCGGGCAATTCAGGGTATAACTTTGCATCACAAGCGCAGCTTGAAAGCAGTGTACGTGTAGTAAACAAGATTAAAACAGGTGTTATTACCGGTTCTGCAACAAACAATACTGGTGCGTCAAACAGTAAGGTTGTAGCTTATGCATATGCAAAAGGTAGCTTTACCGCTAGCGAAGCAAATGAAAATGCTGCAGGAGTTCGTTTTGCGAATGCCGTTACAAGCAGCGTAGCAACTGGAGCCAATAACCAATTCGGACTTTATTTCTTAAATGAAGGCGATTATGAGGTTCACTTTGCATCTTATGAAGATACCGATAGCGATGGTGAATATGAATTTGCCGGAATGATTGAAGCTGAAGGTAACCTAGGATTGGACCTAATGGACATTACCGTTACTGCCAATTCAGAAATATCATTACAGGTTTTATTACTTGCAATTTTATAGTAGAAATCAAAGAAACCAACTAACCAACAAAACCTCCCCTGCGGGAGGTTTTTTGTATTTAATAGCGGCTTTAGTGTTCAAAGCAATTTTGATGTATTTTTAAACCAACAATACCCATAACTATGAAAACACAAATATCGATTGCCGCCTTTTTTCTTTTAACCTCATCCATTATACTTACCGCTTGTTCCGCCAGCAAAACGGATGCGTGTATAGACCCATCAAAAATTAGCGATGGCCCCTGCACTATGGAATATGCACCCGTTTGTGGTTGCGATGCCAAAACCTATTCCAACCCCTGCACCGCCGAGCGCGCCGGACTTACTTCTTGGGTTGAGGGGGAGTGTGGGGAATGAATGGTTTTAAATTAACTTGACATAAAGTTAAAGTACTTTATCTATATTTAGCTTTTAAAGTTTTTATGAAAATACCTGATAATATATCCAAGGAACATTTAAGCAGAGCAATTAAAAGAATCAAAAATGACGGAATTCCAGCATATGCAAGTTCTCAATATTATGATGTTGTACTTGAAAATGGTGAAAAATATCCGCCAAAATTAATATTATCATATGCCAATTTATATGCTAATGGAGAAGAATTGGATAGAACTAAATTCCGAGGCGGTTTAAACACTGAATGTTTTAATCTACTTCAGAAATACGGATTTAAAATTGAGCCAAGTGATGAACAATCAATACCATGAAGAATTAATAAAATTCTTACAACAAGCTGAGGAAGAGAATTTAAAGACTAAACACTTTCAAAACACATTTAGAAATTTAAATGTAAAAGTCAGTTTTGGTCAAGGAATGCCGGCGAGAATTCCATGGATTTCCTTTTTGATTGAGCCAAACACAACAGCTAATGGAATTTATCCCGCATATTTATTTTATAAAGATTTGAATTTGCTGATTCTCGCATATGGCTTAAGTGAATCCAATGTGTCAAAGTAAAAATGGGCTTCTTTAAATTCAACTAAAAGAATTAAAGATTATTTTAGAAATGAAAATCTCGGTGTACCTGCGCGATATGGAGATTCATATATATTCAAAGAGTATAATACTAATGAATTACCATCAAACGATGTTTTGAATGATGATCTAAATACTTTAATAGATAAATATATATCTACAATGGAAAAGTATAATGGTGAAATTTCAAAACCAAATACAGATAATAAAGAAAATCAAAATAATGTTGTATTATCGGCTTCGAAATTTTATCTGGACTTAAAAAACGCCGGCCTCTATTTTAATGAACAGGTCGTAACACGGTTCATTTGTTCTTTAACAACAAAACCTTTCGTCATTCTAACAGGTCTTTCCGGTTCAGGAAAAACCAAATTAGCGCAAGCATTTTTACAATGGATTTGCCAAGATGATACTCAATATCGCATAGTCCCTGTTGGGGCAGATTGGACCAATAGAGAACCTTTATTAGGTTATCCAAATGCTCTAAATCCTAAAGAATATGTGAAACCAGAAAACAAAGTTCTAGATTTAATGATAACGGCTCAATCTAACCCTAAGCTACCATTTTTCCTGATTCTAGACGAAATGAACTTAAGTCATGTGGAACGCTATTTTGCAGATTTCTTGAGTGCAATGGAATCTAACGAAGAAATTCCGCTACATGCAGAAGACAAGGTTGAAAATGGAGTGCCCTCTAATATTAAGCTACCTTCAAATTTATTTATAATTGGCACTGTAAACATGGACGAAACTACCAATATGTTTAGTCCAAAAGTATTGGATAGAGCTAATACAATAGAGTTTAGAATCAATGATACAGAAATGGAATCATTTTTATATTCTATGCAAGAACTAAATATGGGGGCTTTGTATCATAAAGGAACTACTATGGCACAAGATTTTTTAAAGCTTTCACATAGTAAATCATTTGCTACAGAAGATATTGATGATATAAACGAAACACTGCTTATGTTCTTTGGAGAGCTTAAGAAAACAGGAGCTGAATTTGGATATAGAACAGCTTCTGAAATTATGAGGTTAATCCATCAATTAAGTGTTTTAGATGGGGAAATGTCAACCGAGGATAAAATTGATATTGCCATTATGCAAAAACTCTTACCCAAATTACACGGTTCGCGAAGAAAGCTTTGTCCTATTTTAGAAACTTTAGGGGGTTTCTGTGTAACAAATAAGGAGAATATTGTGAAGAACATTTTTGAAAAAGACGGTTACAACTTTTCAGTTAATGAAGAAGTTCTTTACCCTCTTTCATTAGAAAAAATATCAAGAATGTATAACGGGGCTATAAATAATGGTTTTACAAGTTTTGCTGAAGCTTAGTACATGACAGCTGAACCCAACATAAAAATTAACCTTGACAATGTAGAAAAAGGATTAAATCTTTGGATAGATGCCCGAAGGGACGGCACCCTCTTTGACGCGGAGTCATCAGCTGAAAAAAATAATGAGGCGCGTTTTCAATTGGCTGAAGGTTGTTTTTATGATTACAAATTAAGCGATGAAAAATTCTTCCTTGGGGATATAGGCGAAAATATAGTTCAGCAACATCG
>CAXBDO010000042.1:0-12267 GCA_963974165.1 uncultured Aequorivita sp. | reverse complement strand
CAACCCCTACCGAGGAAAGTGTGCGCCGAGCAATGGCCATTCAATTAATTATTAATAAGGAATTAGGACTGGCAAAAAATGAAAATCCTATTCAAGGTTCGTTTATTATTGAAGAATTGACGGACTTGGTAGAGGAAGCAGTATTAAAGGAGTTTGATAGTATTACAGAACGTGGAGGTGTGTTAGGAGCTATGGAAACCATGTATCAGCGAAGCAAAATACAGGAGGAAAGCCTTTATTATGAAACCTTGAAGCACAACGGAGAGTTCCCAATTATAGGGGTAAATACATTTTTAAGTAGCCAAGGTTCGCCAACGGTATTGCCGGTTGAAGTAATTCGAGCTACTGAGGAAGAAAAACAAGTACAAATTGAAACACTTAAAAATCTTCATAAAATGTATGAAGATCATTCAACAGATGTTATTGAAAAAGTAAAAGCCGCTGCCATCCACAACGAAAATATGTTTGAGCAATTAATGGAGGTAACAAAAATATGTTCCTTAGGCCAAATTACTGATGCTCTGTTTGATGTAGGGGGGCAATATAGAAGAAATATGTAGAAAAATTTCAAAACCGCGACAAAAATACGTATATTTGTGTCAATTGTCGCGGTTATGGAAAAATATAAGAATCATATTGATGTAAATCTTGCCAAAGAACCAGAGGTTTTCTACTTAATTAATAATCCTTTTGATAGAATCGTAGGGGTGTTGGGAGGTATTGGCCAAGTGGGCCAAGTAGTAAATAGTGATATTGATCTTATAACCATAACCCGAAGAGGTTTGCCCAAGAGTGTAGCTTTTTCGGTGTGTGAGGTACTAAATATTTCTATGGATAAATTGAGCGATTTGCTTCATATTTCGCATCGAACCCTTCAACGTAAGAATGACGATGATCTTTTAGGAGTAGCAAATACAGAACAACTACTGGAAATAGCAGAAATGGTTTCGGAAGGAATTGCCGTACTTGGTACCCTTGAAAACTTCCGCAATTGGTTGCATTCAAAACCTTATATTTTTGGGGGTCAAAAACCATTGGATTTTCTAGACACTAAATTTGGTATTCAATACGTAAAAAATATTCTTGGGCGTGTTGCCCATGGAGTTCCTTCATAATTGTGCGTATATATAGAATAGCCAAAACAGAATATATCGACGATCTTTCAGGGGAAGGTGCGCGTTTATATGGTGGTAGGTGGAATAGTGTGGGAGACTCTATGCTTTATTTTTCCGAAAATCTATCTCTAAGTTTGTTGGAAATTATCGTGCATATTGAATTTGCGCAAGTACCGTTGGATTATTCCTTTTTGGAAGTTGAAATTCCAACCCATGCCATTAAACAAGTTAAATCTATTGACTTTTTAAAATCTGATAGAAGCCCACAAGCTGCAATTACCCAATATCAATTATTCGGTTCAGATTGGTTGAGAAAACGAACTGAGTTAGCTTTGTTGGTGCCATCTACAGTAGTACAACAGGAAAATAATATACTTATAAACCCCAACCATTCAGATTTTGGGAAACTAAAAATTATAAGGAAGGAAAAATTGCAATTAGACCCTCGATTGGTCCGTCTTTAGTTTTAGCTTAATTCCTTAAAGGGTCAGTCTCCAAGTATGTTGCAATTGCCTGAAGTTTCTTAGTTCCTTCAGAAGTATTGGTAAAAAATCCTTGCCATTGCTATTTACTCTTTCCAACCGCTTACAGTTTTTATAAAGTAGATTCGATAGGCGAAGTACCGATGCTGCGTATTTATGTTTTTCTTCTGAATAGGGCTGGTTTTCGGCCTTAAGAATTTGAGGTCCCAATGATACGGATTGCTGAACAATATCGCCGGTAAAATAAATATTTGGGTCTTCCGAACCGTTCTTTTGAAGCGAAGATAAATCCTGACCTAGGTAGGTGGATATATTTCGGGCGAGCGAAAAAATATCGATCGCCTTTTCATAGACAGCCGACTGCGAATTTTTTCTGTAGGAATGGGAAGCCATTTATTTATTTTTTTAAAGTGAACCAAATTTAAGCACTACTTCGCACTATCTACAATTGATATTAAAGCAAAAATGTATATTTGCTTTAATTATTAATTATTTTTAATTGATTTGGTTTATCATGAGTATTGATCTTTTAAATTGGAAAATTTTAAATTGCCTTCAAAAAAATGCCCGACAGCCCAATACGGCTATAGGGAGGCAGGTAGGTATAAGTTCACCGGCGGTATCGGAACGAATAAAGAAAATGGAAGATTCAGGGATAATCAATGGATATTATACCGTGGTTTCTCCTTTTGAAGCCGGTTATCAGTTTAAGGCAATAATTACTCTAAGAGCTTTTATGGGAAAATTGAAACCATTTTTGGATGTGGTTAAAACCTTTGATGAGGTGCTAAATTGTTATAGAATTACGGGCAATGAAAACATTGTTATGGAAGTTGTTCTTAAAAACCAGAAGCATCTAGAAGCCTTTATTGATCAACTAATAATCTACGGTGAAACAAAAACGCAGATAGTACTTTCACACGTAGTCAAGAACAATGATCTGAAACCGCTGAAGTAATGTTAAATTGATTACAATTAATTTCATTTTAAGATAATGCATCACTATTTCAGAGTACTTTAGTACGAAAATTCTCAATACTTAAAGTCTATGAAAAACTATACATTTCACTTCTTAATCGTTACTATTATTTCCGCATTATTGGGGTTTACTGGATTGGAATTTCCGGGCGATAAACTTGTTCGAATTATTTGTTTATTTGCAGGAATCGGCCTAATGATTTCTTGCCTTGATGCTATTATCATTTCAAAGAAACAAAGACGCATTAAAAAAGCGGCCAAATAAATTCTTACAATTTTAAATATTTTTGGTTTCCGATTTTTTCAATAAAAAATAAAGCCAAATTGCAAGAACTGCAATAAATAACAGAAATATAGAGAAGACAGTCCAAGTTGTAAAATAACCAAAACTGTTAACCAAATTCATTCCGCCATTATGGCCAATTAGATGGGCAAAACTAAAACTCATACTATACAGGCCCATATAGCTTCCTTTTCGCCCTTTTGGTGCCATTTCTAGCGCAAGTGCATTCGAAAATGGAAACCCTATCATTTCGCCTAAAGTCATTAAGAGCATTGCTACAACTAAGATTCCGCTCCAGCTGGTAAAGTTTAATACCAAAAAACTTAGACCTAAAAAGAAAATTCCCCAAAAGGTTGCCATTGTTTTTGAAACTTGTTTTCTGTCTAACCACGCAATAAGTGGCATTTCAAATACAACTATGGTTGCTCCATTTAAAAAGAGGAGCCAGCCAATTACATCTTCGGAAAGAAAATGTACCTGTTCATAAAAAATGGGCATTACAGAAAAATATTGAACAAAGGCAAGACTATTTGCCACCATTATTACAAAGAAGAGTATAAAGAGTTTATTTAAATAAGGAGGTATCCCTTCTTTTATAATAGGGGTTTTTTCCGCACTTTTATTTTTAACTTTTTTAGGTTGTAATAATAAGAAAACGCCCAGCGATGCCATAATACAAGTGAGGCCATCTATCCAAAATAAAGAAGTATAATTAAGATTGGCTATTATAAGTCCGCCCACTAAAGGGCCAATTGAAAACCCTAAATTTATTGCAAGCCTTATAAGTGCAATTCCTCTCGTTATATTTCCTGGTTTGCTGTATGCATCGGCAGCTACAAATATGGCTGGTCTCCCCGCATCGGTCATCAGAGTTAGGATAAAAATACCAATACAAAATCCTAAAAATGTATTTATAAATTGTAGCAATATAAAACCAAAACCTCCAAAAAATAGACTCGCCAATATAACTTTATAGTACCCAATAGAATCTGTCAATCTTCCGCCAATAAAGGTGCCTACTAAAGATCCTAATCCAAAACAAGACATTATCCACCCAACTTGCGGTAGCGTGAAACCTTCAACATTTACCAGATAGAGCGAAAGGAATGGAATTACCATTGCCCCGGCTCTGTTGATGAAAGTAACCAAAGACAATAGCCAGATTTCCCGTGAAAGGCCACGAAAATTTGCTAGATAACTGGTGTAGATTTTTTTCATTCTTGGTTGGTACTATAAAAGTAAAACGTCCCGGATTGAGCCGAGACGTTTTTATATTGAATTAATTTATATCCTTATAATTAACACATACATCGCCGGCATTTCATTGCTGGAATGACCTGATATCTGGTGGTGATGTAAGTGTTATTTTTCATTTTTAACTAATTGTAAATCAAATGTAGTGAAAAAATCTATTCGTGAATAAAATGATGCTGCAAAAGTCTTTTTTTATATTTTTACTGAAAGCAGCCAAATGAAAAATCTCCTCTTATCTTCTCTCTTCCTTATTTTCAGTATTACTTTGTTCGCCCAACAGCACAATTTAGTGGCGGAAAGTAAAGCGGAACAATTAAAATTAAATGAAGAATTCAGCAATCCTGAAACCACCATACTAGAACCTGAGGATTTCAAAAATTTTCACGGCCTGGAATTTTATCCTATCGATGTGAAATTTATTGTACAGGCAAAATTTGTGCGCACTCCGAATGAGAAACCGTTTTTAATGCCAACCACTACAGACCGAAGACCGGAGTATGTAAAATATGGGGAGGCACATTTTTTAATTGATGGGAAAGAGTTTGTTTTAAATCTTTATAAAAATACCCAACCCTACAAGGAACCTGGATATGAAGACTATCTTTTTCTGCCTTTTACAGATTTAACAAGTGGCGATGGCTCTTATGGTGGCGGAAGGTTTTTGGATCAACGCATACCTGAAGGAGATACTATGGTAATTGATTTCAATAAGGCGTATAACCCGTATTGTGCATATAGTTCACGATATTCATGCCCAATTCCGCCGAAGGAAAATGATCTTTTAGTTAGAATAGAAGCTGGGGTTAAAGATTTTGGAAAACATTAAAAATATTTTACTACCCACATTCCCAAGAATATCATTGCAAAACCAATTACAAAACTTGCAATTGTGTAAAGTGCAAACGACATAAAATCGCCACTTTTCAGGAAAACATGGTTTTCATACGCAAAGGTGGAAAAGGTTGTAAATCCGCCACAGAAGCCCGTGGCTAAAAACAGCACGGTATTTTCAGAAAGAGTTTGGTTTTTTAAAGCTAGTCCGAGAATAATTCCAATTAACAAACTTCCCAAAATATTTGCGGCAAAAGTGCCATATGGAATTCCATTTTCAATATTATTGAAATATTTCGAAAACCCATAGCGCAAGGTGCTTCCCAAACCGCCGCCAATAAATACCAGTGCAAGTTGTTTCATTTATTTTTCTAATTCTAAAACCGAAGCAGGGTTGAACTTCTACCTCTGTTTGAAAATTTAATTAGGAAGGGAAGGATTAAATTCCCCCATCTACCAATTCAGGGGCAGTAGTGATAGGAATATAGATTTCTGTTAACCAATCTGCCGGATTCGGAACTTCCATAGGGTCTGTAACATACACTTCAAACATTTTTTTGGAGGTATCTACTTGGTGCCCATTTTTTTCAATATACTGCCTTCCTTTTTGATACGCTTCTGGTAAATGGCTATAATTGCCCTTCAACGAAATTTTTACTGTTTTCATTGCATCCATAAAACCACATACCACGGGGCTTCCTTCCGGCGTAATTACTTGTTCCCTTACCGGAATACTGGTAGAAAAAATTATGGTCTGGTTGGCGTTATCAATTTCGTTATAAATTGTAAAAGGTTTGCCAGCCATATTTAAATTGTTTTTTGTAATAAAGCCCATTACCTCTGTCATCATAGGCGCCATTTTCTCTCCAAGTTCGCTCATTTTAGCAACCGAAGTTGTGTACATGTAATAACCACCTCCGTATTGGGTAACTCCATCTACATTAATGGAGTATTGCTTCATATCTTCTGCAACTTCTTCTGCTATACCTTTTAGGCCCATAATATTCATTTCGTGCATGGCAGCTTCAAAATCAAATCCGCTCAATGAATAATAAGCCTTGTCCAGCAAAGTGTGTTCGCCTTTCATTCCCCAAGTAATCTTAGTTCCGCCTTCGGCTTCTTCAAAAGTCCAATATACTTTAGGGTTGCGTTCTCCGGCTGGAGTAAAGAGAGTTAAATCCTGTTCTATTTCTTTATTCGGAATTACTTTGGTAGTAGTCATTGCCCCACTCATTTCGCCTTCCCAAGAATACGAAGCTCCTTCGCCAGAGGTTTTTTCGGCATAATTAAATACTATTGTGGAATCTTGCTTTTTCCAAGGCCCCCACTTTTCCCAGCTCTTATAATCGTTCACTTTATTAAAAACTACCTCGGGTGGGGCAGCTATAATTGTAGAATCCTGAATATCATAGGTTGCGTCTTGGGTGCCAAAATAGATGGCACTTCCAATAATAACGATAAGAAGTAGAAAAAATAAGTACTTTAATATTTTCATTTGGCAGAGAATTGATTGGTGTTGCGAAGATAGTGAAATTTCATGGACACTTTTTTAAATTCTGGGGGGCTCATTTGGTTCAGTTTTAACAAAATAATCTCGCGAATAATAATTTAGTACATTTGCGGGAATCTAAAAATTTTATAAAATGAAGAAGACCTTTTTTATTGCAATTGCAGTAAGCGGTTTGTTGTTATTTTCGTGCAAGGATAAAGCGGAAAACGATGTGGCCGAAACTGAAACAGTTGCGACTACTGAATTTGATTATAATGTTGAATCCTTTGGCGATATAAAAATATTGCGCTACCAAATTCCTGGATGGGAAAAACTAACCCTTAAGGAACAAAAATTGGTGTATTACCTTACCCAAGCCGGATTGGAAGGGAGGGATATTATGTGGGACCAGAATTACCGCCACAACCTTACTATTAGAAAGGCGCTAGAGAATATTTACACTAATTATAAAGGCGATAAAACCACCGAAGACTGGAAAAATTTTGAAACATTTTTAAAGCGTGTGTGGTTTAGCAATGGTATTCACCACCATTATTCGAATGCAAAATTAACTCCTGAATTTTCTTCGGAATATTTAAAACAACTTTTAACCGATACCAATACACAATTGGAAGGTGAAGCTTTTGAAGTGCTTTTCAACGATAAGGATTCAAAAAAAGTAAATCAGGCAAAAGGTGTTGATAATGTAGCAGAAAGTGCCGTTAACTTTTACGGACCAAATGTTACCAACAAAGATGTTGCATCATTCTACGGCAAAAAGAAATCTCCAAACCCAGAAAAACCTTTATCATTCGGCCTAAACTCTAAATTGGTTAAGGAAAATGGTGAGTTAAAGGAATTGGTTTACAAATCTGGCGGACTTTATGGCGCGGCAATAGACAAAATTATTGGATGGCTAGAAAAAGCCCAAGGTGTAGCTGAAAATAAGGCACAAGGAGATGCTATCGGTTTGTTAATTGAATACTACAAAACCGGCGATCTGCAAACTTGGGATGATTATAACGTAGCCTGGACCGCAGCAACTGAAGGAAACATAGACTATATTAATAGTTTTATTGAAGTTTACAACGATCCATTAGGTTACAAAGGATCTTATGAAACAATAGTACAGTTGAAAGATTTTGATATGTCTGAAAAAATGGCGGTTCTTTCTGAAAATGCACAATGGTTTGAGGATAATTCGCCGCTAATGAAAGAACACAAAAAAGATAGTGTTGTAGGTGTAACTTATAAGGTTGTAAATGTTGCGGGCGAAGCCGGCGATGCCTCTCCGAGCACTCCAATAGGCGTTAACCTTCCAAATGCAAACTGGATTCGCGCCGCTGTTGGCAGTAAATCGGTTTCTCTAGGAAACATTATTGAAGCTTACAACAACGCGGGTAGCACGGGTAGATTAAAAGAATTTGTGCACGATGAGGAAGAACTTCAACTTGAAGAAAAATACGGACAACAGGCAGATAAGCTTCATACAGCGCTACACGAAGTAATTGGTCACGCTTCCGGACAATTAAACCCCGGCGTTGGCGAAACTAAAGAAACACTTAAAAATTACGCTTCAACTTTAGAGGAAGGGCGTGCAGATTTAGTGGGTCTGTACTATTTATACAATCCAAAACTTCAAGAGTTAGGCTTGGTAGACGATTGGAAAAAGATTGGAATGGCTGCTTACGATGGTTACATCCGTAACGGTTTAATGACGCAGTTAATTCGTTTAAATTTAGGCGATAATGTAGAGGAAGCACATATGCGTAACCGCCAATGGGTCTCTGCTTGGGTATATGAAAAAGGAAAGGCAGACAATGTAATTGAAAAAGTTACACGCGATGGCAAAACTTATTTCAACATTACCGATTATGACAAACTTCACGAATTGTTTGGCCAATTGCTTCGCGAAACACAACGTATTAAAAGTGAAGGCGATTATGCAGCAGTTGAAACTTTAGTTGAAAACTATGGTGTAAAAGTAGATCAGGCAATCCACAAGGAAGTTTTGGAGCGTAACAAGCAATTTACTTCTGCTCCATATAGCGGTTTTGTAAACCCAGTTCTTGTTCCAAAAATGGACGATAATGGCGAGATTGAAGGATTTTCAATTGAACAGCCTAAAACATTTACAGAGCAAATGCTGTACTATTCTAAAAATTACAGCAACCTGCCGGCAGTAAATTAATTTTATAATCATTTTATATTCAAAAGCCTTCAGATTTATTTCTGAAGGCTTTTTTTATAGTTTATCATTTAGGGAAAATAAAAGAGGTCGGATAAACAAAAATTATCCGACCTCTTAAATTTAACACTTAAAACAAACCCTAAAGGGTCAACTGCATCCTAAAACAGGAATCTTCGGTAACCGTTACCGAGCCGCTCCAATTGTATCCTTGGCAATTTGCGGTATAATTATAAGTTCCCGGAGTTAAGTCGTTGAAGTTTCCACCTGCGCCATCAATCACGCAGTCTGGCGTACCTGAAGAATAATAGCTAGAAATAGTGCTGGTGCCAACCCCGCTTAGGTTTACTGTAATTGGACCGCAACCTAAATCTCGATTCGTCCAAAATTTTACATCGCCTTTATTGCTACCGGTGCCGCCTCCGCCACCGCCGCCTCCGCCACCTCCGGCGTCGCTGCAGTCTACTCCGTAACCTTCAATAATAACATCTACGGAACCATTTGCTTCCAGATTAGCCTCAAGAACAAATTCTACTCCGTTGATGGCTACGGTACAAGTGTTTGGCGGAATGTCTCCCAGATTATGCGCATATAAGGTTACATAATTAAAGCCATTATACCCAAAGTCGTAATCAACACTAATAGGGCTGGAAGGTCCACCCAATGTTTGTTCGTCTATAATTACGTTGCCATTTGCAATAATAGAGACGATATCTCCATCTACAGTGCCGTGGTCCCAAACGCTAATATTTGTTATTCTGCTAGAAATCTCTATACAGCCCAAATAATTATTAGGGCGGCCAAAGGAAGAAGACGGAATAATTGAAGACTCATTCACTTGCACCGGTTCGGGTTCTGGTTCAGAATCATCCTCGGTTTCGCAACTGAAAAAAAGAAAGGAAAATGCTACTAAAAACGGAAATAAGTATTTTAGTCGAATCATAATTAATTTAATTTAAGGTTACTTTTTAATGGGTTTATATTTTATTCGTATCGTTTAAATAGAAAAATCCACAGTGCATCTCATTCGTCGTATAGTAATTTTGCCTCTCTCCCCAAAGAGAAAAAATTGTCTAAAATATCATATTCGTCTAATGCACTTTTCGGATTTTTCTCTTAAAAAACAAGTGCCAATTCAATCCTTTTCCTTTAAATTAAAAAAGGAATCTAAAGATTGCATGTAAACAAATATAGGGTGCAGGCAAAGTTTAAAAAATACCCATTTCGGGGTATTTTTCTACGATTTGGAAATTAAATGTAAGAAGAATTTACGAGAGAAATAAGCTTCGTTTCATTTAAGCCGGATACGTACTACTCTTTCAGTAAGATTTTTACGAGCAAAAGAAGTGCTATAAAAACTATAAAACCCACCAAAATCCAAAGACTTCCCTTGTAATATTTCTTGTGTAGTTTTTTATCTCCGCGATAGCTAAAAACCATCACAATTACGAAGGCAACAAAAAAGATTGCAGCAAAAACCCATTGGCCGGTAGTGAACATAAATTTGTAGTTTTACAAAAACCAAAAATACAATTCTAATTCAATAACATCCCGTTTAAAAGGGCTTAAATATGAAGAATAAAATAAATGCGGTAGCTGAATTCCACAAGGCGTTTAGTCTTGGCAGCAAAGATACGCCCACCGCCGATTTGGGTATTAAAAAAAATCTTTTGCGCTATGAACTTATGCGCGAGGAAAACGAAGAATATTTGGAAGCAGCCAATAATAACGATTTATTTGAGGTTGCAGATGCACTTGGCGATATGCTATATATTTTATGCGGAACCATTATTGAACACGGCATGCAGGATAAAATTGAAGCTGTTTTCAACGAAATTCAGCGTAGTAATATGAGCAAACTAGGAGCAGATGGCAAACCCATTTATCGTGAAGATGGTAAGGTTTTAAAAGGACCCAATTATTTTAAGCCGAATATTCAGTCCATTTTCGAATCGTAGAAATTTTGAAGTAATAGGGAAAGCATCAAATAAAAAATTCCAAATTCCAAAAAGATCTCATTTTTGGCATTTGGAATTTAAATTTTTTCGGTGATTTAAGTTTTACACAACCTCAAAACGCCATCCAAAAGGATCTTCGCTTTTGTTGTATTGTATATCCATCAATTCCTTTTTAAATCGGGTAGCAAAGCTGTCGTCCTGTTTTTCAAGTTCATATACAGTTTCCTTATAGCTAAAAGCACTTACCGGACTTATTACAGCTGCGGTACCGGCGCCAAATATTTCCTTAAGGCTACCGTTTTTGGCGGCTTCAACTATTTCGGAAACCAATACAGGTCTTTCTTCAACAGTAATATTTTTATTTCTTTTGGCCAGTGCCAATACGCTCTTACGGGTAACACCATCTAAAATTCGATCGCTAATTGGAGCAGTTAAAAGTGTATCGTTCACTCTAAAAAACACATTCATAGTTCCTGCTTCTTCCAAAAGCTTATGCTCACTGGCATCGGTCCAGATAACCTGCTGAAAGCCTCTTTCGCGGGCAAGATTGGTAGGAAAAAATTGTGCGCCATAATTACCGGCGGCTTTTGCAGCACCTACGCCACCATTTGCGGAACGGCTGTAATGCTCTGCTATTTCTACCCTTACATCGCCTGTATAATAAGCCTGTGCGGGCGACATTAATATCATAAATTTATAGTCTGTAGAAGGCGAAGCGGACACCCCAACTTGGGTAGCCATTACAAATGGACGAATATAAAGTGAATTGCCAAGACCTGGCTGCACCCAATCCTGGTCTAATTTTACAAGGGTTGTAAGTGCCTCGAAAAATATGTCTTTTGGAAATTCAGGAATCGCCATTCTTGTTGACGATTTATTGATGCGGTTAAAATTTTCTTCGGGTCTAAAAAGCCAGATTTTGTTATCATCGTCTTTAAACGCCTTCATACCTTCAAAAACTGCCTGGCCGTAATGAAAAACCTTGGCAGCTGGCGAAATTGTAAGTGGACCATAAGGTTTTATGGTAGGGTTCTGCCATGCGCCATCCTTATAATCACACTCAAACATATGGTCTGTAAACGTACTTCCAAAGGTAAGATTGTTAAAATCTACTTCTCCAATTCTGGAGGATGGAACTTTTTGTATATGTAGTTTTTGTGTGTTAGAAGAAGTCATGAAAAGAAATGTTTATTTGGTAAAAATAGGTAAAATTTAAACCATATTAAATTCAAAAAATCATTAAAATTGCAAAGTATTACCAATCAATAATTTATTAAAACTTTTAAAATGAAAAATACGCTACTAGCATTTGCCCTTATGGCAGTTTTTACAAGCTGTAAAAATGAAAATACCGAAAACACGCCAGTTGTTGAAACCGAAGAGATTGCAGTAAATTATCAATCGTTCGGCGATGAGATAACAGATGAAAACGTGCTTTCAAAAGCTGAAATCATTGAAAAATACAACAACTTAAAGGCGGGCGATACCATACAAGTAAAAATCGCTACCCAGGTTAAGGAAGTATGCCAAAGCAAAGGTTGCTGGATGAAAGTTGATATGGGAGAGGAAGAAGCAATGGTGCGTTTTAAGGATTATGGTTTTTTTATGCCAAAAGACATTGCTGGCAAACAAGTTATAGCTGAAGGAAAAGCATATGTTGAAGAAATGAGTGTTGACGACCAACGCCAT
>CAXBDO010000041.1:0-12597 GCA_963974165.1 uncultured Aequorivita sp. | reverse complement strand
ATCCATATTTATCTACTTCACCTTTATAAAAATTAGTAACAACTTTGCCCTAGCACCTTTTAAATTAAAATCTCTTGAAAATACTTCATATAACTTCCGATGAAAAGTTTATAAATAGTATTTACTGGCAGTTCGAGAATGTTTTTCCGGAAAATAATGAGTTTGTGGTTTTTCTTCCCAAAGGAGCTAGAAAACCAAAATATGTCTCGTTAGAGAAAAATCTTCAAATTATTTCTGAAAATGCGCAGGGATTATCACATTGGTTAAACGAAATTCCCAAGTACGATCTAGTTATATTTCACGGCTTGATGTATTTCCAAAGCCTTGTTTTTTTAAAGGCGAAAAACCCGAAAAAATTTGTTTGGTTTTTTTGGGGCGGCGAACTTTACGACAATCCGGCCGCGAATTTTGCCAGTACAATGGGAGCCAAAACGATCAAAACCCAAACCCGTGAAAGTATTAAGAGTAAAATAAAAAGGGCTATCAGACCCTTCTATTATCAACTAAAACATGCCTCCCTAACTCCTGAAAAATCTGTTTTAAAAGCTGCGCGGCAAATAAGGAATTTTGGAGTGATCCACGCAGAAGAATTGGCGTTGCTGCAATCAAAACAGTTATTGCGCAAAGATGTAAGACATATTAAGATGTCTTATTACCCCCTCGAATTTATCTTTAAGGGAATCGAAAATAATACTGTAACACAGCAAAATATACTTGTGGGCAATTCTGCTTCCCGAACGAACAATCATTTGGAAGCTTTTGAAATTTTGAAAAAAATGCCCTTAAACGGTACTAAAATAATTGTACCGCTCAATTATGGCGATATGGATTATGCTGCCAGAATTGTAGATAATGGAGAGAGCCTCTTTGGGAAAAATTTTCACCCTATTACTACATTTTTACCTTTACAGGAGTATAATACATTTATTGCCCAATGTGGTATTGTAGTGATGAATCATTACAGGCAACAGGCTATTGGTAATATTCTGGCAATGTTGTGGATGGGCGCAAAAGTGTATCTAGATGAAAAAAATACTTTTTACCATTATCTAAAAAGAAAACAGGTCCATATCTTTTCAATTGAAAAAGATTTGCTGCCTGAAAATAAGGAAGCTTTGACAAATCTGGAAACAGAAAAAGTTGCCCATAATAGACAAGTTTTAACGAACGAAATAAGCTTTGATACCTTAAAAGCAGATCTTAAAAAACAATTAACAGCAATCGTTAATGAGTATTAGCAAACAGGCAATTAATGGCGTAAAATGGACTACGGTTGCAACCGCGACTATTGCTATCTGCATGTTGCTGAAAATTTCGGTCTTGACGCGATTTTTAGATAAGGCCGACTTCGGGCTGATAGCCCTTGTAACCTTTATTCTTGGCTTTATGGACTTGTTTATGGACATGGGCATAACCTCGGCCATTCTCCACAAACAGAATATTCAAAAAAGGGAATATGCCAGCCTATATTGGCTGAACGTAATTTTTAGTTTAATACTTTTCGCGCTTATTATAGTTTTAAGCCCATTTTTAGCCAGTTTTTATGACGAACCACTTTTGGTGCCGCTTATTGCACTTATGGGAGTCGGCATTATCTTTTCGGCCGTTGGAAGGCAATACAAAACTATTTTACAAAAGGAAATTGAATTTAAGACCATTGCCTTGGTAGAAATTATTGCGGCCGTTATATCGTTAATTCTGGCCATTGTATTGGCTATAGAAAATTTCGGGGTCTATGCTTTGGTTTATTCTGCCTTGGCGCAATACTTTATTAGCAATGTTTTGTTTTTTATTATTGGGATAAAGAAACAGCCCCTATTGTTTCATTACAATTATGCGGAGACCAAACCTTTTTTAAAAATAGGAATTTACCAGGTGGGAAGCCAAGTGGTAAACTATTTCAACAGAGATTTGGATATTTTAATTGTCGGGAAGTTTTTCGGAACAGATTTATTGGGTGGCTATAGCCTTGCGAAACAATTGGTTTTTAGACCCGCCCAAATATTGAATCCAATTTTTACACGCGTAGCCAGCCCAATCTTGGCAAAAATGCAGAGTGATATCCAATTACTAAAAACAAATTATTTAAAACTGTTGAATGCCGTTAGCAGCATCAATATTCCAATATATACGGGTATTATAATTTTTGCGCCACTAATAGTTACCATTTTATACGGCGAGCAATACCTCAACATTGTTCCCGTGGTTCGGATACTTAGTGTTTATATGATATTTAGGGCCATCGGAAACCCTGTGGGTAGCCTGGTTATTGCTACCGGAAGAACAGATTTGGAATTTTTCTGGAATGTTTTCACACTAATCTTTTTGCCAATTGCTATAATTCTTGGCGCACAATTTTCAATAGAAGCGGTAGCAATAGCAATTACAGTGGCAATGGCAATATTGCTGGTGCCAAGTTGGCGGTTTTTGGTTTATAGACTAACGGGTGCCTCGCTCAAGGAGTACCTAGTTGCTATAATCCCAAAGTTTAAGTATGCTGAAATAAGGGCCCTTATAAAAAAGAAATAAACGTACCAATTAAATTATAAGCGAGCTATTTTCACTAATCAACAGCCTCATATTCTAATTCTATTACTACATTTTGCTGAGGGATAGTTATTTTACTCGGATAATTGGCGGCATTGTATTCATATTGAAAAGTAGTGTACACCTCCCCGTTCACTTTATATTCTGTGGGATTATTTTTATTGTTGAAATTATAAAAGTGTGGAATTTGATTTAACCAATTTAAAGAATTAGGATAAAATATAAATCCTCCCATATCTCTAGCAGAATACCCATAAATACTTGGTTGATATCCACTTCTATGGGTATGCCAATTATTGGCCTCATCATAGGTTATTTCTGTAACATGGGAGCCATTGGTTAATTTGGTTAAGTTTCCATTATCATATTCAAAATAGACTCTGTCTACATGTGAATCATCAGTATTGAGACGGGTATACTTTGTAATATTGTTATTGCTGTCAATTTCAAGAGATACTTCATAATTAGAAATATGGATTTCTGGCGGACCCCCATAGAGCAATTCATAAGTATGTGTATATCTATAATTTAAAGGGGCATCAAATTGGAAGTCAGTGTCCGAAACATAATCTTCCCCAGTTTGATGTCTTGATTCGGATTATAACTAAAACCCAGAGGTTTATCTATTGCTGTTTATTCACATTTTACCTATGGTAAGTGCTTAAGTGAATATTGAAACCTAGATAAGGAAATTTCTTTTGCCGTAATTTTGTCATTATTATTGGATGATTTATTAACGGACTTAATATTTTTTGGAAACAAAATTGTTGTTACATTATTCTATTAAGAACGCGGTAATCGACTTCGTCATTCCCAAAAACTTTTCTTTGTAGATTTCTGAATTGGGAAACAACTCTTTCATTTTCTTTTTTGAAACTAGTATTATTTGATCTGCTTGGTCTTTGGCTTCATCAGTAGAAATCTTCGTACCTCTGGAAAGTTTCGTTTTACTCAGTATAAAAACTTTTGCTTTTTTAGGTAAAAATTGAAAATAGGGGAGTAAATAATGAGGTTCTACAAAGAAGTATTTATAGGGTGTTTGTATGTAAAAATTTTTCCCCACCCGCTGCACTTCCTCTGCCATTCGAATTTGATTTTCTGGGGTGTAAAGATGTTCAATAACCGAATTGGAAAAAACGAGATCGAATTCATTATCCTTAAATTCTGAAAGGTTACAGGCATCTCCCTTAACCGAAATCATATTTGGATAGTGCGTATCGAATTTGGTGAGATTCAAAAGGGTAATCTGCACATTCGGTTTTTTATCATAACCCCTATTTACCCAAAAAGATTCGGTGCCCCCAACATCTAGGATGGTTATGGTTTGGTTGCCTTCCAATTTTTTTAGTTGTTCTTCAAAAAAGGCAAACCTTTTATTCCTGAAGCGGTTTGCAAGTGAATTTTTGTTATTGTAGTTGGCTAGGTCATTTATAAAGGACATATCTGAAGTTTAATGTGAAATCATGGGCAGATAAAGAAAAGAAATTTTTGTAAATATTTTTAACGATTTTGATTAAAAAAATTTAATTACCTCAACTTATAAGTAGATGGCTTACCATTTTTTACAAAATGTATTGTATTTCCACGAATAGTACAGTTTAAAATTGGAGAGTTGTATAAATCTGATTGCACTTCTATTATGGTGGTTAATTTATCGCCTTCCTTTCTCACTTTTACTTGCGGTATAGGCGTAAGCGTATATTGAATCCTCGATCTGGAAATTTCTTTTGCCGTAATCTTGTCATTTGCGCTAAATGATTTTACAACTGCCTTAATGTTTTTTGGGAATGAAACCGTGGCACTGTTTTCTGAAACGGAAACATTCAAATTTGCCTTTTCGCCAAAATTGAAATGTTGGCTTATACTTTTCACTAGCTTATGATCCTCGGCTTCTGCCCAATCTTGAAGCACAATAACGTTCGGCTTAATAAAATACAAATTGCGTTTTACTGCAATGGAATCGTACATTGTGTGTTCGGCAGAAACAATTTCTACATCTTCATTGGCGTCATAATACGTTAGTTTTGAATATTGGCCCGATTTCCCCACCTTATAATCCTCATCGTTAATAGCAATAGAGTTATGTGCAAAAACGGAGGTTAAAAATGGCCTGTGTGTATTTTCATAACCATAATACCCTTGATCTGTAAGAATATCAATTCCTAGAGTTTGAAAAACAAAACTTAAATCGTCGTTGTGTTTGTGGGTAGTAGAGTAATAATTCGCAAAAAGTGCAATATAACTATTGTCTTCTGCCTGGGTGCGCAGGGTAGCTATATTGTTTTCAAAATTAACCATAGAGGGCAATTTTTTGCCTGCCATAACATCTAGAATGCGTGGGTCATTTCCAAAATTTTCGGCTAAATGTTGGTTCAAAATCTCAATACTGCTCTCACCCCAAATGGGAAATGTAAGGTCTGGCTTTACCAGTTGCAGCAATACATCGTTCTTTTTTGATAGTTTAAGCTGAAATGCAGGGTTGAGGTCTTCCTTTTCAATAAGGTCTATTATCTTGCGATTTATATTGTGGTTATAAATATGGAAGCTTATTGAGTGTTCCTTTATTAGCCCGCTGTTATCCAAGTTCACATCCAAATTAGCCAAAGCCCGATTTATAGTAGTTTTATAAATTTTTTTATAATGGCGGGGATTAGACTTTGTAATTTTCGCTAATGAGAGTAGGCTTCTATCCATTAATAAACCTTGATTGGTTTTTTGATAATTCTTTGGATCTAACATAAATGTAGCATTGAGAGACTGAAGATTAAAAGCCTTTTGGATAAAATCGGTATCTGGGTCCTCCTGTTGCAATTCATTGTAAACGGTTTGTAAAAGATGTGCCGTCCTCATGCCAACTGCTCCCATTTCCCAAGTTTGGTCTGATGTTTTTTCGGCTAACGATTGGTGCGCGGCCTCATAACTTAAAACGTATTTTTTTGCTTTTTCATGATACTTTATGTCGCCATAGCTTTGGTAGGCATGGTTTAGGATGGAAACAAAAAACAGGTTTTCAAAATAGGCTTGCCAACTGGCATTATTTTCTGGATTTTCTGTCCAGGTTATTTTGTCTGCCGGAATATAGTGGGGTTTAAAGGAATGAAGAACAACAATGGAATCCTGTAAAATTAAATCGGCAAATTTTTTTGTTTGGATAGAATCATAAGGTACTGTCCTCGGTATTTCCTCAAAGTGTAAAGACTCGGCTATTTCGAACAAACTAAGGGCGTAGTCTTTATCACCCAAACGAATTTCAATAGCGGTGTCTTTTAATTTTTCGGTTCTGGAATCATTACAGCTTAAAATAAGCAAGGGAAGAAGAAAAAACGTTATAAACTTACGGGTATTCATAGAAGCTAATTGTACTTAAATTGGATGTTCCTTTAATTTCAAATCTACATAAAATTATTTCGTGAAATTTTTAAGGCCATTACATTTATATATTTGCTAGCGGTTATGATAAAATTTAAAAAACAGTAGCTTTGTGGCAACATTGGAGCGCGCTAATTTTTCCATAAATTTTTGCATTGAAGTCTATATATCAAATTATACTGGTTGTCCTATTTCTAACTGTTGGCACGCTTAGCTTCAGTAGTCTTATGGCATTGTGCCTAGTACTTCTTTTGGCGGGTGCCTGGGTGGCCACTAAAAAAGGAAAACTTGAAGTGCCGCACTACCTTATTATTGCCGGCATTATATATGTTCCATTTTTAATATTGGGGTTAATTCACCAATACTCTAACCCTACCATTGATATTAAATTCCAGTTTTACGGGCTTATTTTTTACCTGTTTTTGGTAAATGTGAAAGACTTTAAATTGTTGCGCTTGCTCTTTATTTTAAATGCCGTTGTTGCAATTGTTTATATTATGAGCTACTTGGGCCTTGTACCCAGTTTGTGGAATATAGATACTACGGGCAAAGGGGGCCGTGTGTACGGCCCATCCATTATTCCTATAGTGCTTATTGGGTTTTATTACTTATACAACAGAATGTCTTTTGACATGCCCCTCGCTATTTCGTGGGTAATTGCCTTAATCTATCTGTTTCTTACTTCAAACCTACAGAACCTTGTAACTGCGGGAATCTTGCTAATATTGATTGTGATCAATGTGAAAAAACTATTCAACCCAGGTTTTATAATAGGTTTTTCCATAATGATCGTTGTATCAATCGCATTTTTTAACTCAAAATATGCGCCTGAAGCTATTAAGGAAAAGTTGCCCTATGTTCTAAAACCTTGGGAATATGAAAGTTTGAAAATTCGAATTCAGGATTTGAACACTGCCCTTATAACAGAAAATTTTACGTGGTCTGAAAAATTAATCGGCAAAGGTTTTGGCGTTAATACAACGGTATATCGGGAAAATAAAATAGCGCAATATTTTAGCGGAAAATTTACATTTCAGGAAATAGACAATGGGTTTTACTATATCTATCATCGGGGCGGATTTGTATTGCTATTTATATTTTTATTGGCCCATATTCTCTTGGTTTTCAAAATTCCTTCTATGAAAGCCAAACTTGGATTTATGGCCATAGTGCTTATAACAAATTTGTTGTCCATTCATTATTTTACAAATGTGTTCTATCTAATTGTTCCTTTTTTAATTTTGGAAACGGAAATTCGCAGCAAACAGACGCTCCTTAAAAATGCAGGCGATGAAGAATAGTTTATACGTTGTGCCCAATCTTAAAAAGATTTCGGGCGGTCCCATTACCCGAATTAATCTTTTCAAAAATACCTTTCAGAAAAATGGAGGCGAAATAATAACGGAAGGAAACAAATTGAAATCGATTTTTAAGAGTCGCAATTTGTGTTATGTAGAATCTGCTACTAACAGAATAGGCTTAATTGATGTTTTGCCACTGCTGTTTATAAAATTCAGGTCAAAAAAAGTTATTGTATTTATACGCGATATCTATATTGAACTTTTCCCTGAAGATTATAAGGGGCTACGAAGAAAAATTACATTTTATCTAAATAAGCTCAGCAATTTCTATCTTACTTGGATTTCTACTTCAATGGTGTTTCCCACTACCGAAATGGCCGAGGTATTTTTCAAAAAAAATAAAATATTCCCCGACCGGCCTTATACAGATTTGCCGCCAGCTACTTACAACATTAATGAAAACGCCCAGCTTCCTATTTTTTCAAAAAAACTGGGACTTCTATATTTGGGAAGTATAGATTACAAAAACTCTGGATTTGAAGGTTTTGTTTCCTTTTCAAAAAAATATGCCCAACAGTATAATTTCTTCGTGCTATCCGGAGCAGTCAATATTCAGGACATGGTAGAGGGCAGTCCAATAACGGCAACGAAAATCCCCAGAAATGATATTCCACAATTTATTCAAAACAACAATATTGCTTTTGCGCTGCATACACGACCGCGAAATATGTACGACGATCTAACGTTCCCTATTAAAGTGTTTGATTTTCTTAGCTTTCAGCTGCCATTTTTTACTGAAAAGCATATTCCTTTAGAAAAACTCTTAAGCAACGATTATCCTCTTTTTGCATCTTTTGAAAACCTTGATGCTATACACCAACAGATTCAAAAAATAGAAACAACAGAATACGAAGCTTTGCTTCAATCCTTAAAAGAAATAGCCTTTAACAACACCTATGATAAACGGTATAAAAAGTTACTGGAGCAATAATTCGCCACGGCGAATTTTTTTTGAGGCCAGCACCTATCTCTTTGTCGCCACTTTACCGTTGTGGGAAAACTTGAATACCATTGTTTTATGGTTTTTTGTTGCTTCCTCTTTATTTATACTTAAGCCAAAGGTGCGATTTCAGAACCTTAAAGAGAATAAAACTGCGCTTTACTTTTTGGTGGCCCTCTTTTTACTTTTTATTTTGGGATGGTTTTTTTCAACCAATGTAAAAGACGCACTTCGCGATATTGAACGCAGTTTGGGCCTTGTTATAATTCCATTTATAATACTTTCCCATAAACGCGCAGATTTCAATTTAAAACGAACTTATACCTTTTTTGGAATTGGCCTTTTTACCGGAATGGTAATTTGTTGGGCGTATATAATTGAATCCATTTTAACTAATGCCACCCCTTGGGTACAGGCCGGATATTTTTTTAAATGGATTTATAACGGTTGGAATGCCTTAATACCTTTAGAGGGGCACCCAAGCTATTTTGCGGTAATGTTGGTAATCTTTATTCTGGGCATTATACGAATGCCGGAATTTATTAATTTAAGAAAAAATAAATTGAAGCTCGTGCTGCTATTGGCGCCCTTCTTCCTGTTTTTGATAGAAACCAGTAGCCGGATAGGAATTATCTGTTTGGTGGTAATGATTGTAATTACCATTTTTAGAAAATTGGAAATTAAAAAGATATTTTACTTTATTGGGTTAGTAATCCTCTTGGCAATTCTTTCTTTAAAATTCGACTATTTAGGCACTAAATTCTCCGCAATTGTAGATACGCAAGGCAATGTAACCTTAGATAGATACCCACGATGGATAGCAATTCTATCAGAATTCGATGACCGTGGCAACTATATTTTCGGAGTTGGCACAGGCGATTCCCAAGCCTTATACAATTTGGCTTATAGCAAGGGCGATTTCACTATAGCTTTAAACAATCGATACAACGCCCACAACCAGTATCTGGAATTTCTTGTTTCCAACGGAATATTGGGCCTGCTCATTTTTTTGATTGTATTATTTATTTTTTACAGAAAGACAAAGCTTAGGGGCGAGGCATTGACTTTCTTTGTAATTATTGCCCTCTTTTCATTTTCGGAAAGTATATTCGGAATTAGTAAAGGCGTTTTCATTTTTGCGTTTTTCTATTCCTTTTTTATTGTTTGGTATCCCAATACCAAAAACCTTAACCAAAACGAAGCAAACGAACGTCTATGTGTGGAATAATTGGTTCTATTAATAAACAATACAATTTAGATGCGCTAAAACTTATAGCGCACCGAGGGCCCGATGCTTCAGAAATTGAAAGTTTTAAGGTTGCCCAACACGATATTAGATTGGGTCTTGTACGGCTTGCAATTGTAGAGCTTTCCGATGCGGGAAGGCAACCTATGATTTCTTCCTGCGGAAAATTCGCTATTACCTTCAATGGCGAAATTTATAATCATTTGGATTTAAGGGAACAATTAAAAGAGGTTGAATTTAAAGGCCATTCCGATACTGAGTCCATTCTATATTACCTTAGAAAATTTGGCATAGACCGCGTTAACGATTTCAATGGAATATTTGGGTTCTCATTTTTAGATATCGAAAATAAAAAATTGTATTTGGCTCGCGACCATTTCGGTGTAAAGCCTGTTTATTACTTTAAAGACGATACAAGCTTTATTTTTTCTTCTGAAATTCGTCCGGTTAAAAATCTGATGGATAACGCTGCGCCAGATCTTGAAAACCTTCCAACATTGCTTCGTCTTCGGTATTTACCTTCCCCATTAACCCTGCACAAGGATATCCAGAAATTAAAACCGGGGCATTTTATTGAAGTAGATTTGGCTTCGGACACCTTGCATTTGAAGGAAAAGTATTTTGTAAAGGAATATATAGCACCTCAAAAAATTTCGAAGGAAAATGCGCTGGAAGGCTATAAAACCCACATTGAGAATGCCGTAAAAAGGCAACTAATGGCCGATGTGGAAATAGGTATTATGTTAAGCGGCGGAGTGGATTCGGCAATCGTTGCGGCCATAGCACAGAATAATTCCGTCAATAAACTGAAGGCTTTTACAGTAGGTTTTGAAGGTTTGCATGAGGAAGATGAAATTGACGCAGCCGCTGAAACAGCCGAAATTTTGGGCTTAGAGCATTTTTCAACTAAAATATCTTTTGATAATTTTCTCTCCATTTTTGAAGAGACTACCAGAATAATTGAAGAGCCCTTGGCAACAACTTCGGTTATTCCGATGTATTACCTTTCACAACTGGCTTCAAAATATGTAAAGGTTGTGCTTACGGGGCAAGGTGCAGATGAGCCTTTGGGCGGTTACCAAAGATACCAAGGAGAGGTTATTTCTGAAAAAATTCCACGGGGGCTTATTCATTCGGCAAACAAAATCATACCCCTCATTGGTGTAAAAAATGAACGCATTTTGCGCTCCGCAAATGCACTTGGTGAAAAAGATGACGTGCAGCGATTTTTAAATGTGTATTCCATTTTCACACAAAACGATATAAAAAAGTTGCTGAACGTAAAAGAGGAAAAAGCAATTGGTTTAATATCCTATTTCTATGAAACCTTAAATTGCCGTAACAAAAAGACTTCCGCCGAGCGAATGATGGCTATAGATGTGCGGATGAATCTGGCAGATGATTTGCTCTTATATACAGATAAAATTACAATGAATTTTTCTTTGGAATGCAGAGTGCCAATGTTGGACACCCAATTAGTTGGTTACATTGAATCTTTGCCTGCAAACGAAAGGTTGGCCTTTAGAAAGACGAAAATTATACATAAGGAATACGCGAAGAAAATTTTGCCGGAACGAATCATAAACCGGAAAAAATTCGCCTTTCAGTCGCCCACAAAAATTTGGTTTAAAAATTATAACGACCAAATTTTAGAAATGCTTTTAAAACCCGGACTTTTCACCGAAATTTTCAATAAGGAGGCAATTAAGAATGTATTGGATGAGCATTTAAAAGGCTACAATAGGGAAAAACAAATATTTCTATTGTTGAGCATCTATTATTGGCTTCAGGATAACAAATAAATTTAAAAACCGAAGATGAAAATATTCCTAATTTCAAATATGTACCCTTCTGCGAAAGATTCGCTCTTTGGGGTATTTGTGAAGAATTTTAGGCTCGAACTTGAAAAAAAGGGAGTTGAATTTTCTGCGGTCTCCGTTATAAAGGGGAAAAAACCGAATAATTTAAGCAAAGCAGTTTCTTATTTAAAATATTATTTTTCAATTTGGTATAATTTTATTTTTAAGAAATACGATCTTATTTATGTTCATTTCATGTCGCACAATGCTCCCGCTTTGGCCTTATTATTATTTCTCTTCAAAATGAAAAAACCTTTGGTTATAAACGTACACGGAGATGATGTAACAAATTCTAAAGGCAAAAAAATTGATGTGCTGAATAAATTCATCTTAAAAAAGGTAGACTTAGTAGTAACGCCTTCAACTTATTTTAAGGAAATGATGCAGGAAAACTATCCTCTTTTATCTCAGAATCAAATTTTCGTTTCCCCTTCTGGAGGCGTAGACGCAACAAGGTTTTATCCCATGGAAAAATCGGAAAATGAAGTGCCAATTCTTGGAATGATTTCTAGAATTGATGAAGGAAAAGGGTGGGACGATTTTTTAAAGGCTTTAAAAAGTTTAAAGGAGAAAGGTGTAAATTTCAAAGCTATAATTGCAGGCCAAGGATTGCAGGAAACCGCTATGAAAACTATGATCAACGATTTTGATCTTCAGAATAACGTAGATTTTCTTGGGCTTATAAAGCAGGAGCAATTAGTGCATCTTTACAATAAAATGGATGTAATGGTGTTTCCAACAAAACGGGAAGCAGAGAGTCTTGGGCTCGTTGGCCTTGAAGCCATGAGTTGTAAAACCCCTGTTATAGGTGGCAATATTGCGGGCTTAAAAACCTATATTGATAACAATATAAACGGGATGTTATTTGAACCAGGGAATGTTGTGGAATTAACGGTCTGCATCGAAAAATACCTTAACTATTCCAAAGAAGAAAAAGAAAAAATGAGGCTAGCCGCTTATAAAACTGCTACAGCCTATGAAAGCGAATTTGTAATGCAAAACCTACTTGCGCAATTAAAATTGGTATGTACAAGAAATTAACATTGGCATTTTACTATGGCGTAATTTACCATTTGCCGCATTCAAGATTTATTTCTTTTACGAGGCCTATTCGTTCTTGGTATGTATCTAAAATATTGAAACTGATGCCTTATGGCCATAAAAGTTTTATAGAGAATAACGTTTATCTATCTAATGGCGAAAACCTTAAAATTGGTTCGGGTTGTCAAATAAATGAAAATGTTTTTATACAGAGTGCCTTAATAGGCAACAATG
>CAXBDO010000040.1:0-12740 GCA_963974165.1 uncultured Aequorivita sp. | reverse complement strand
GTTACAACAGGCAAACCAACTGAATCTTATGCTCAAAAAATTAAAAGGCTAAAGAAGCTTTCCAACTCAAATTCGGTTTTGAAAAATTCAATTGTCAAACAAAGCAGCAGGATTAACTGCCCCAATATTTTTGTGTTTTTTACGCCCAACTGTTGCGGCAGGGTTTTTAGGTTCAGCGAATCGTAAGGCACATCCCGGATCTCGAACGGCAGAATAAGCGCTACAACAATTAAAATACGCTGTAAAAAAGTTAGCCAAACTTCATTTGTAATGTCGGCAACAGTTGCCACAAATGGTAGAATTACCGTTACGCCCGCCCAAACAAATGCTACTACAAATATCTTAAGTCCCGAAAAATTCCTCAAATTTTTATTCCGTATTACGGGTACGGCATAAAGTAGGGTTGTAAGTCCGAAACCGGCGGTTATTAGCAAAACCTCAAAGGATAGTTGAAAAGTCAATATCAGCAACAACACAAAACACACAGCTGAAAATATTTGTATTAACCGTAAAGACTGCGTTAAACTGCGGTGGTGAAGCCCGGCCACCTTTGCATATTTCACAAAGTTGTAACCCGTTAAGGAAGCCAAAAATACAAAGGCCCAAACTTCGGTTTGCAGTTGCAATTCAAACCCCAAAACAGTAATTGCAAGCAAGGCTACAACCGCTAGGGCAACGTGTATACTGCTGTTAATATAAAATGCAAAAACCCGCCTAAATAGCTTCATAAAATCAAATTTAACTAAAGTGTTAGTAACCTTGTTATTTAGTTGAAAAAATATAGACTTCTACCCTATAATATGAAGCTATTGTACGTTTAAAATTGTAATTTTGCCACCTTAATTTCAATCGCACTTTAATGAACACAGATTCTTTTGCTTTAAGGCATATTGGTCCACGGGAAAACGATCTTCCCGAAATGCTTTCAACTATTGGTGTAAGCAGTATTGATCAACTTATTTTTGAAACCGTTCCAGACGATATTTTGCTAAAAAAAGCATTAAATCTGGACGTGGCAATGAGTGAGCATGAATACCTTGAGCACATCACAGAGCTTTCAACAAAAAATAAACTTTTTAAAACATATATTGGCTTAGGCTATCACCAGTCTAACATGCCTCCGGTTATCCAGAGAAACATTTTGGAAAACCCGGGATGGTATACTGCCTACACGCCTTACCAGGCAGAGATTGCCCAAGGCAGATTGGAAGCTTTATTGAATTTCCAAACGGTGGTAAGCGATTTAACGGGAATGGAGCTTGCAAACGCTTCCCTTTTGGACGAATCTACCGCCGCCGCAGAAGCGATGGCATTGCTATTAAATGTTCGCGATAAAGAAAAAAAGAAAAACAACGCCCTAAAGTTTTTTGTTTCTGATGAAATTCTTCCACAAACCCTTTCACTTTTAGAAACCCGCGCAGAACCTTTAGAAATTGAATTAGTTGTAGGCAACCACGAAGAATTCGACTTTGCTGACGACTTTTTTGGAGTTTTACTTCAATATCCTGGAAAAACAGGAAAGATTTTCAATTTTAAGGAATTCATTAAAAAGGCGAATGAAAATCAGATAAAAGTTGGTGTTGCCGCAGATATTTTAAGCCTTGTAATGCTGGAATCTCCAGGTCATTTTGGGGTAGACGTAGTTGTGGGAACCACCCAGCGTTTTGGTATTCCATTGGGTTACGGTGGGCCTCATGCAGCTTACTTCGCTACAAAGGATGAATACAAAAGAAGCATCCCAGGAAGGATTATTGGCGTAACAAAAGATACCGATGGCAACAGAGCCTTACGTATGGCGCTTCAAACCAGAGAGCAGCACATTAAACGCGATAAGGCAACTTCAAATATTTGTACTGCCCAGGTTTTACTGGCAGTTATGGCCGGAATGTATGCCGTTTACCACGGACCGGAAGGCCTAAAATATATAGCAAGAAAAGTGCACAACGGTGCCGCTACCCTTGCAAATGCATTGGAAAAACTTGGCTTCGAACAATTGAACGAAACCTATTTTGATACCATTGCCATTAAAACCGATGCTACAAAAATTAAGTTTTTGGCAGAGGCGAAAGAGGTAAACTTCTACTACCCTAATGATGAAACGGTTTCTATATCTATAAATGAAACTACTACCGTTAAGGACCTAAATAAAATTGTTTCAATCTTTTCTGAAGCAAGTAAAAAAGAGTTCCAAAAAATTACCGAATTGGAAACTGGCAATAAAATTCCACAGGAAGTTGCCCGTAAAACTGAATTTTTACAACAGGAAGTTTTCAATAAATACCACAGTGAAACAGATTTGATGCGCTATATTAAAAAATTGGAGCGCAAGGATCTTTCATTGAACCACTCCATGATTTCTTTGGGGTCGTGTACTATGAAGCTGAACGCTGCCGCAGAAATGTTGCCGTTAAGCGACCCAATGTGGGGCAACGTTCACCCATTTGTGCCTATTGAACAGGCGGAAGGCTATCAAATTGTTTTAAAGAAATTAGAAAAACAACTTACTGAAATTACCGGCTTTGCAGGAACTTCATTGCAACCAAACAGTGGGGCGCAAGGAGAATTTGCAGGCTTGATGGTTATTCGTGCCTATCACGAATCTCGCGGCGAATCGCACAGAAATATTTGTTTGATTCCGTCTTCCGCACACGGTACAAATCCTGCAAGCGCCGTTATGGCGGGAATGCAGGTGGTTGTTACTAAAGCTACTGCCGAAGGTAATATTGATGTAGATGATCTTCGCGAAAAGGCAATTAAGCATAAGGATAATCTTTCCTGCTTAATGGTTACTTACCCATCTACCCACGGGGTATATGAGTCGGCCATTCGTGAAATTACAAGTATTATCCACGAAAACGGCGGACAGGTTTATATGGACGGCGCAAACATGAACGCGCAAGTAGGATTAACCAATCCGGGGGCAATTGGTGCAGACGTTTGTCACTTAAACCTTCATAAAACCTTTGCTATTCCACACGGAGGTGGTGGTCCAGGAGTTGGCCCTATTTGTGTGGCCGAACAACTGGTTCCATTTTTGCCTTCAAACCCTGTAATAAAAACAGGAGGAGATAAAGCTATTACGGCAATTTCGGCAGCGCCTTTCGGCAGTTCGTTGGCTTGTTTAATTAGCTATGCATATATCTGTATGCTTGGGGTAAATGGCTTGAAAAAAGCTACCCAGCACGCAATCTTAAATGCCAACTATATTAAAGAAAGATTGAACGGGCACTATGAAGTACTTTATGCTGGCGAACGTGGCCGTGCGGCCCACGAAATGATTGTAGATTGCCGACCGTTTAAAGCTAAGGGAATTGAAGTTACAGATATTGCAAAACGTTTAATGGATTACGGCTTCCACGCGCCAACGGTTTCATTCCCAATTGCAGGTACCTTGATGATAGAGCCTACCGAGAGCGAAAGTAAAATGGCTTTAGACCAGTTCTGTGATGCAATGATTTCAATTAGAAAAGAAATTGAAGCTGCAGATAAGGATGAGCCTAATAACGTTCTTAAAAATTCACCCCATACCTTGCAAATGCTTACAACCGATAACTGGGATTTCCCATATAGCAGACAGCAAGCGGCATTTCCATTAGAATATGTTTCAGAAAATAAATTCTGGCCATCGATCCGTAGAGTTGATGATGCTTTTGGAGACAGAAATTTAATTTGTACATGTAACCCTATAGAGGCTTATATGGAAGCTTAAAAAAGTAGGCGGCAGCGGTATTCAGTCTGCAGTTTCAGGGATATAAACTTAATGAAAACTGCTACTGAGTACTGCCGTTGAATACTGAACACTTTTTTTTCCGTACTTTTAACAAAACATTTCATTATGAATGTCAAAATAACAGGCATAGGCAGCTATATTCCAAGTGAAATTGCCAAAAACGAACATTTCGGGAACCATCATTTTTACAATGAGGACGGCACCCGTTTTGGCCAAGAAAATGAAACCATAATAGAAAAGTTTAAGGCTATTACCGGTATTGACGAAAGACGGTATATCCCCAAAACAATGGCTACTTCAGACATTGCTTCCTTCGCTGCTGAAAATGCAATAAGGAATGCGGGTATAAACAAAGAAGAACTCGATTATATTATTGTTGCCCATAATTACGGCGATGTAAAGGACGGCTCGGTACAGAGCGATACCGTACCCAGCATTGCAACCCGTGTAAAGCACAATCTAAAGATCCAAAATCCAACCTGTGTAGGCTACGATGTACTTTTCGGCTGCCCTGGATGGATTGAGGGCATGATACAGGCCAACGCATTTATAAAAGCAGGGATTGCCAAAAAATGTTTGGTAATTGGTGCCGAAGCGCTTTCGCGCGTAGTAGATCCGCACGATAGGGATTCAATGATCTATAGTGATGGTGCAGGGGCCGCAATAGTTGAGGAAACAAAAGAAGAAGGTGGCGTGCTTTCGCACTTCAGCGCAACCTATGCTTTTGACGAAGCCCATTTTATCTTCTTTGGCGAAAGCAACAATTTGGAGAAAAAAGACAACCGCCGCTATATAAAGATGTACGGCCGTAAAATTTACGAATTTGCATTAAGTAATGTTCCGGACGCTATGAAAACCTGTTTGGAAAAAAGCGGTATAGGCATAGACGAGGTGAAAAAAATATTTATCCATCAAGCTAACGAAAAGATGGATGAGGCAATTGTAAACAGATTTTATAAACTTTTCAATAAAACGGCTCCCGAAAAAATTATGCCCATGAGCATAAATAAATTGGGCAATAGCAGCGTGGCAACCGTACCAACTTTGTACGATCTTGTTTTAAATGGCGAACTTGAAGGCCATGCAATCCAAAAAGATGATGTTGTAATCTTTGCTAGTGTGGGCGCTGGAATGAATATTAATGCGATAGTTTATAGAGTCTAAAATAATTCAGAATTATGAATTCTGAATTCTGAATTATAGAAATGTACGAAGGCAAGTTTCCGAAGAAAAGATATAAGCACACCTTAAGTTTTTTAAACGAAGTAATTTCTAAAGACGAAAAAATTCTCGATTTGGGCGTTCCAAATCCGTTTTCTGAAATACTTCTAAAGGAAGGCTACAACGTTACCAACACCCAAGGTGAAGACCTCGACCTAAATACGGAAGTTGTAAAAAATAAAGAATTCGACCTTGTTACCGCTTTCGAAATTTTTGAACATTTGGTTTCTCCTTTTAATGTTTTAAAAGATATTGAAGCAACAAAACTTGTGGCTTCCATTCCCCTAAGATTATGGTTTGCCCCTGCATACCGTAGTAAAACCGACAAATGGGACCGCCATTACCACGAATTTGAAGATTGGCAGTTTGATTGGCTTTTAGAAAAAGCTGGTTGGCGCATTATAAAAAGTGAAAAATTTACCAATCCGGTAAACAAATTTGGCATTCGACCCTTGCTTCGAAAATTTACGCCCAGATACTATTTGGTCTACGCTGAAAGGATTTAATGAATTTCTACATCGTCATACCCGCCCATAACGAAGAAGCATTAATCGGCAAAACGCTTCAATCTTTAGGTGGGCAAACGCTTCTTCCTAAAAAAATTGTCGTTGTAAACGACGCTTCCACAGACAATACTCAAGCTGTAATCGATCAGTTTTCAGCAAAGCACAGCTTTATAAAAAGTGTATATCACAATTCAAAAGCATTGCACGAGCCCGGAAGCAAGGTTATTAATGCATTTTATAAAGGCTTTGAAACCTTGGATGCCGATTATGATATTATATGCAAATTTGATGCTGACTTAATTCTTCCGAATGATTATTTAGAAAAAATTAGTGCGACTTTTAAAAGCGATTCTTTAATTGGAATGGCAGGTGGGTTCTGCTATATCGAAAAAAACGGCGAATGGATTTTGGAGAATTTAACGAATAAAGATCATCTTCGCGGCGCCTTAAAAGCTTATAGAAAAGAGTGTTTTCAGCAAATAAATGGACTTAAAAACGCCATGGGCTGGGATACGGTCGATGAACTACAAGCGCAGTTTTATGGTTGGAAGATTAAAACAGACCCTACCCTTCAAGTAAAACATCTAAAACCTACGGGCCAAGTGTATACCAAGGCTGCAAGACTAAAACAAGGTGAGGCTTTTTATAAAATGCGCTACGGCTTTTGGCTTACTAGTATTGCTTCGGCAAAATTGGCGGCTAGAAAAAAGAGTCTAGTATACTTCCTTAATGCAATGGAAGGTTTTTATAGAGCGAAGCGTACAAACCAAGATTATATCGTGTCTGCGGAGGAAGGCAAATTTATCCGCCATTTACGCTGGAAAAATATCAAAAAGAAAATAGGTTTTGCTTAATCTTCAATTTGCAAAACTGAACTTTGAAATTAGATATTGCCAACCCGAAACTTTAAATTACAACAACATCTCCTTAACATTTAAACGCAGATTTATTCGTTATTTTTGCTCGCAAAATTTAATCAATGAAAATCAAGCTTGCCCTCTTACCCCTATTGCTAACTTTTACTATAATTTCTACCTCCTGCGTTTCCGTTCAAGTTAAGGAAAACTCGGTTTCGGCCATTTCTCCAGAAATTAAAAAACCGAAAAATATTATTTTATTAGTAGGCGATGGAATGGGCTTAAGCCAAGTTTCGGCAGCTATCTATTTTAAAAAAGGGGCTCCAAACTTTGAGCGTTTTAGTACCATAGGCTTAAGCAAAACCTCATCAGCCAGCGATTTGGTTACAGATTCAGCTTCGGGCGCTACCGTATTTTCAACAGGAATTAAAACTTATAACGGCGCCATAGGCGTAAATAAAGACACGGTTTCTGTACCCACAATCACGGAGCATCTTACAAAGCGTGGAATTGCGACGGGTATAATTGCAACTTCTTCAATCCAGCATGCCACTCCCGCAAGTTTTTACGCCCACGTAAAAAGTAGGAGACTGTATGAGGAAATTACAGAATTCGCGCCAAATTCAGGCATCAACTTCTTTGCCGGCGGCGGATTAAAATATTTCAACCAAAGAAAGGACGGAAAGAATCTGTTAACCGAAATGAAAGCAAAAGGCTACGAAGTTATTACAGACCAACTGCCCACCACTGCCAGTGAAAGCAATCAATTAATCCTGCTTGCCGAAGATGCCATGCCTAAAATGAGTGAAGGCCGCGGCGATTTTTTGCCGAATGCAACCAAACTGGCTCTTGAAAAACTTTCCAAAAACGAAAATGGTTTTTTCTTGATGGTTGAAGGGAGCCAGATAGATTGGGGCGGGCATAATAACGATGCCGATTACCTTATCCAAGAGTTATTGGATTTCGATAAAACTTTGGGCGTCGCCCTCGATTTTGCCAAACAAAATGGCGAAACGCTTATTATTGTTACAGCCGACCATGAAACAGGAGGGTTTACCCTTGCTTCTGACGGTGCAGACTATAACAAAATAAAAACCACCTTTTCAACCACCGGTCATTCGGGCAGTATGGTGCCCGTATTTGCGGAAGGACCCGGCGCCTCAAATTTCAATGGTATTTATGAAAGCATGGAGATTTATCACAAAATGATGGCGCTTTTTGATAAATAAAAGCTAAAAAAAGCTTTTTCAATTATCAGTGACCTAATTTTAGTATTTTAGCCATAGCTACCGTATTTATGAAGTATATACAAGATATTGGATCTTATTTTTTGATGCTCAAAAAGGTGTTTGGCAGTTTTACCAAAACATCTGTTTTGCGGCATCTTATCTTTAAGGAAATTAACGACCTTATTATAAGTTCCCTCGGAATTGTTGCGTTTATATCCTTCTTCGTTGGCGGGGTTGTGGCAATACAAACTGCACTGAACATGACCAATCCTATCATCCCTGATAGTTTGATAGGTTTTGCTACGCGCCAATCGGTTATATTGGAATTCGCCCCAACATTTATCTCCATAATAATGGCGGGTAAAGTAGGCTCATTTATTACGTCGAGCATAGGCTCTATGCGGGTTACCGAACAAATTGATGCTCTGGAAGTAATGGGTATCAACTCCTTGAATTATTTGGTTTTTCCAAAAATTGTGGCGTTAATGTTCTATCCCTTTGTTATTGTACTTTCCATGTTTTTAGGTGTTTTGGGCGGATGGTTTGCCGGCGTCTATGGCGGTTTCACTAGCTCATCAGCATTTATTCAGGGTGTTCAGGAAGACTTTATTCCCTACCAACTATTTTATGCTTTTTTCAAAACCTTCGTCTTTGCCTTTATTTTGGCCACAGTACCATCTTGGCAAGGATTTTATATGAAGGGTGGCTCCCTTGAGGTAGGTAAGGCCAGTACAAACTCATTTGTGTGGACCAGCGTACTTATAATTGCCGCAAACTATGTAATAACCCAACTCCTTTTAAGCACATGATACGAGTAGAAGATGTCCATAAAAGTTTTGGCGAAGAAGAAATTCTGAAAGGAATAACTACGGAATTTGTAAAAGGAAAAACAAACCTTATAATAGGCCAAAGTGGTAGCGGAAAAACCGTATTGCTGAAATGCCTTATTGGTTTATTTAAGCCAGAACAAGGTAGAATATATTACGAGGAAAACGCCATTCAAGATATGGATGACGAGCAACAACGACAACTTCGTGAAGAAATTGGCATGCTTTTTCAAGGTGGGGCATTATTCGATTCAATGAATATTGAAGAGAACGTAATGTTCCCGTTGCGGATGTTCACCAAACAGAAAAAAGCCGATATGGTTGCAAGGGTAAACGAAGTATTGAAACGCGTTAACCTTGAAAACGTAAACAAAAAATTTCCGGCCGAAATTTCCGGAGGGATGCAGAAAAGGGTTTCCATTGCACGCGCCATTGTAAATAAGCCCAAGTTTCTTTTTTGCGATGAGCCCAACTCTGGCCTCGACCCAAAAACGGCGACTTTAATAGATACGCTAATTCAGGAAATTACCCATGAATACGATATTACCACGGTGGTAGTAACCCACGATATGAACTCGGTAATGGAAATTGGGGAAAATGTGGTTTTGCTTAAAAATGGAAAACTTGTATGGCAAGGCAATAACCAGCAAATTTTTAAGACCGATAATGAAGACGTAACCAACTTTGTGTACTCATCAGATCTCTTTAAGAAGATTCGGGATGTACAATTAAAGGAAGGTTAGACTATTTACGGATATTCCGAAACCTGTAGGGTGTCAAACTTCAATTTAAACTTCAACCAAGCTTCAATTTTTTTCATATCTGCTTTTCGCGTTTTTGAGGAAACGTTCTTTTTCCACCTTAAATTTATAACGGGTAAAGTATCTGTTGTCTTGAAATTTGTAGTTATTTTATTTGAATAACTAAAGGTTTCAATATTTTCATAATTAATTTTTATCTCCTCACTTAGCTGTTTAAAAGGCACATTTTGCACTTTTAGAAATGCTATTTCATTTTCCAAAAACCGAATTTGTTCATCTTTATTTTGGATAATCTGTTCGTTCTTTACGTATAGATCTTCCAAAATTCCCGCCTTAATTTGTCCAGAAAGTTTTGCGGCCATTTCGCCACTTTGGTCTGCCCCTTGATAGATACGCAAACTAGTTTCCTCTAACTTCTCTGTTTTTTCAAGCTCTTGCAACCATTCATTAATTTTATTTTGGGGCACGGGACGGCCAATTAAATACACATCTATGTTTCGCGATTTATAGTCCTGGGTAAACTTCACTACTTCGGCGCCTTCGTAGTTGATAATATTTTTTACAAATTCCTTGGTTTTATTCTCAAAGACCTGCTGCTCCAGCAATTTAACGAACAACCAAATACTTGGGACCATTACCGCAATGGCAATAACCGAAGCAATTTGGGCGGTTCGCCTTCTGCGTTTGCTATTGGCATAACGTACCATAGGAAAGCGCAAAAGTTTTGAAACTATAAAGGTAGCCAGGGCAATAAAAACTGCATTAATGGAGAATAAATAAAGCGCGCCCAAAGCGTAAGAGGCATTGCCCACGGCAAGTCCAAAACCAACGGTACACAACGGCGGCATTAAGGCGGTGGCAATCGCAACCCCAAAAATAACGCTGGCAATAGTGCCACTTTTTGTTTTGGCGACTATTAATCCAAGTCCACCAAAAATTGCGATCAGCACGTCCAAAATTGTGGGGTATGTTCTGGCAAGGAGTTCAGGGGTTTCCTCCGTTAATGGTGAAAGTTTAAAATAAAGGAAAGCGGTTAGCACACTTAAAAAAACCATCAGCCCCAAATTGATAAGCGAGCGTTTTAAGGTGTCTACATCATTAATGGCTACAGATAGCCCAATACCAACAATAGGCCCCATTAAGGGCGAGATAAGCATAGCCCCAATAACCACGGCGGTACTACTTACATTAAGCCCGATAGACGCAACGAAAATGGAGAAAATTAGGATCCATGCGGTGTGGCCCTTAAACGAGATATCTTTGTGAACTGCTTCAATAGTGGCATCGCGATCGGTATCTGCACGAATATCAAAAAGTTCACTAAGGAATTGTTTAATGCTCTGCCAAGTGTTTAATTTTGTATTCTCAAAATTATCGTCGTTGGGCGTTATTTTAATATCCTTATCACTTTTTGATGTAGCCATCTATATATATTTTTTGCCAAATTTGTCTGAAACATCCTTCAAAAGCTCCTTAATTGCCTGTTCTTTTTTCTTCGGAAACACTAAAAGCACATCTTCCTTATCTACTACAATATAGTCTTCAATCCCGTCTAAAACAACAAGTTTTTTGCTATCTGTAAAAATCATATTGTTGCCGGAATTTTTCAAAAGGGTTTCCGAATTTACGATTGCATTTTGGGCATCATCCTTCTCCAATTTATCATAAAGGGCGCCCCAAGTACCCAAATCGTTCCAATCAAAAGTTGCTTTTTTTACAAATACATTGTTCGCCTTTTCCAAAATTCCATAGTCTATCGAAATATTTTCCGCTCGCGGATAATTGTTTTCAATAAATTTCTTTTCTTCGGAAGTGTTTAAAGCATTTTTTCCAATTGAAAATAATGCGTTCATTTTCTCCAAATGGTTTTCAAAGGAAGCGGTAATACTTTTCACGCTCCAAATGAAGATACCGGCATTCCATAAAAAATTACCAGCTACAAAAAACTGTTTAGCAGTTTCATAATCCGGTTTTTCACGAAATTGTGCAACGGTTTTTATAGGGGAAGCATCGGTTTTGTCGCTTTCAATATAGCCATATCCAGTATTTGGAAATGTAGGTTCAATGCCCAGCGTAAGCAGAATATCATCTTTTTGGGCGGCATCAAAACAAGCCTGCACATCATTGGCAAAAGCCGTTTCATCTTCTATCCAATGGTCGCTGGGGGCCACAAGCATTAAGGCATCCGGATTTTCCTTTTGAATTTTTAATGCCGAAAGCAAAATACAAGGTGCAGTATTACGCATTGCAGGCTCCAAGACCACTTGCGCGGCTGAAATTTCCGGAAGCTGTTTTAAGGTAATTTCCAGATAGTTTTCATTGGTAAGTATATAGATATTTTCAGAAGGAATAATTTTATTTAGCCTAGAGAAAGTCTTTTGCAGCAAGGTTTGCCCCGTGCCCAACATATCGTGAAATTGCTTCGGAAATTCCTGGGTACTCAGGGGCCAAAATCGGGAACCGATCCCGCCAGCCATAATTACTGCGTAATAATTTTTATTCATATAAAAAATGTTTAAAAGTTAAGGAGGTTTAGACGTTTAGCTTGTGTACTACATTTTTTTTTAAAAGTTTAATAGCTAAACTTTTCAATCCATAAACCCTCTAAACTCATTTCAAAAACTCCACTTCCGCATTCGGATTAAAAAGATAGGTCCTGCCGGTTGCCACCTCAACACATTCAAACCGTTTTACCCGTTGTTTTCCACGCTTAAAAATTTTCCCATTATACAGCCTAAACTGCGCACCAAGCGGAATTTCAAAGATATAGTTTTTATCGTTCTCCGGGTCGAACTGCTTAAGGGCAAGCGCCAAGGTAGCATCGGTATCGCTAGAGGCTTTGGGATTTTTAAAATGGCGCGCCAACAAAGGCAACAATTGGTTGGGAAAAACTTCTGGCCTCAAGAACGGCAGCATCAATAATTGAAAGGTGCGTTTCCATTCCAATCCGTGGGGTTTTATAAATCGGCCATATTTTGTAAACGCTTCCAAATGAGCTATTTCGTGAACGAGCGTAATTAAAAAGCGGTATTTATTGAGCGAGGCATTTACGGTAATTTGATGCTGTCCATTCGCCATTTTGCGGTAATCGCCGTGACGGGTAACGCGCTCATTCACTATTTTTAAATGCACGTTATGGGTTTTAATCAATTCAAAGGCAGAAGCTACAGCAGCTTGGGGAATATATTTTTCAAGAATTTCCGTCATATATTAAAATTGATGTTTCCGGCTGTTTTTCAAGTCTCAAAAATACCTAGTCTACTTTAATTGCAGCTTAAATGTTGTACGAAAAAATAAACTTCCGCAAAAAAATAGTATCCATTCCATTTAATTTCAAGCGATTAATTTTTTTTATTTAAATCAATTCTAAATAGTCTTTGAAAGTAGAAATTTTCGCAATAGATTTGCGCTCTATTTAAATTCAATCTAAATAAAAATAGTTAATAATGAGATTACTTTACTTCCTGTTTTTTGGTCTGTGCCTTCAAACAGTCTCGGCTCAAGAGGCCGCAAGAATATCCGGCACCGTAACAGATATTGCTAACAATGCCGTTCCCTTTGCCAGTGTTTATATAAATGAAATTAAAATGGGTACTGCGGCAGATGAGA
>CAXBDO010000039.1:0-12907 GCA_963974165.1 uncultured Aequorivita sp. | reverse complement strand
CAAGACCTCAGCTGTTTTAAAATCGCTATATTTACGATAAAACTTAACCTATGTTGCTTTACTTTTTGGCAGAACCTTATGCGCCCTGGCTTGCCCCTTATGCGTTTAGTGTAATTATATTAGGTTTCCTTTTTTTTGTTTTCAAATTATTTGAAAATTGGTACGGACAGATTTTTAATAAACCGCTTTTTCGGAATGTCTTCATTTATAAAAAACTGTCGGCTTCCCAAATTAATATTCTAAAAACGGACTTTTCTTTCTATAATAAGCTATCTGAAAAGCATAAAAAACAATTTGAGCATCGTGTGGTTCAATTTATTTCAGAAAAAAAATTTATTGGAAGGCAAGACTTAGTAATTACAGACCGAATAATGGTCTTGGTGGCTGCAATGGGTTGTATGCTTAGTTTTGGCAGAAAAAATTACGAATATACTTTAATAGAATATATCCTTATTTATCCAGATGTATTCTTTAGCACAATAAATAACAATTACCACAAAGGCGAATTTAATCCAAGGGAAAGGGCTTTAGTGCTTTCGTGGAAAGATTTTGAGAATGGCTTTCAAATTACCAACGATAATTTAAATGTGGGCATCCATGAATTTATGCACGCAATGCAATTGGAGGCCAGAAAAAGTGGCGATTTGGATTCGCTCCGCTTTTCCAAACAGTTTAAAAGTATTATAAAATTGTTAATGTTGCCCGAGGTAAGAATTCAATTGGAAAAGACCAAGTTTTTTCGCGACTATGCCTTTACAAATCAATACGAATTTATGGCTGTGCTGGCAGAATATTTTTTTGAGTCGCCGCAAGAATTCCGGCAATTGTTTCCTAAAATTTATAGGCACTTCAAAAAATTGCTGAATTTTAATTTCGCCGGTTTCTAAACTGATTATTGGTCTTTAACCCTGCTAATCTCCACTATTGCCCGAAATATTTTCTACAATAATCTTGGCGTGTATTCTAGAATTTTCAATAAACCATTTATGGGTTTCCATTCCGCCACAGATTACTCCCGCTAAATAAAGCCCTTTAATGTTGCTTTCCATAGTATCGGGGTTGTATGTAGGTATTTTGTTTTCGTCATCGCTAAGGCTTACACCGAGCGTTTTCAGCAAGTCAAAGTTAGGTTTGTAGCCGGTGAGTGCAATAACAAAATCGTTTTCGAGTGTCTTTCTGCCTTCGGGGGTTTCAATAATTACCGATTCTTCTGTAATCTCAGTAATTTCAGAGTTAAAAAATGCTTTAATGCTTCCTTCCTCAATTCGGTTTTCAATATCCGGTTTTACCCAATATTTAACACGTTCCCCAATTTCTGGGCCCCGTACGACCATTGTTACATCGCCACCTTTCCTATAAATTTCCAACGCAGCGTCTACAGAGGAATTGCTGGCGCCAACCACAATTATTTTTTGCATAACAAAAGGATGGGCTTCCTTGTAATAGTGCATTACCTTGGATGAATTTTCTCCAGGCACGTTCAGCAATTTCGGGATGTCATAAAACCCAGTGCTAACAATTATATTTTTCGAAGTGTACGCTTTTTTAGAAGAAGTGATTTTAAAATTATTTCCAGTTTTTTGTACGTCAAGAATTTCTTCGTACAAATTTATTTGAAGCTTATTTGAAGTGGCAACCCTACGGTAATATTCCAAAGCTTCATTCCTGCTAGGTTTCGGATTGTTGCTAATAAATGGAATGTCATCAATTTCCAGCTTTTCAGAAGTGGAAAAAAAGGTCATATTTAGTGGATAATTGTAAAGGGAGTTGGTCAGGGTGCCTTTTTCTACAATTACATAATCTAAGCCCTTTTTTTTGCATTCAAGGGCACAGGCAATACCAATTGGACCCGCGCCAATTATTAAAACATCTAGTATAGATTTCAAGATTGTGCTTTTACAGCAAATTTAAATAAAAAAGCGCCGTCGTGCCCATTTCCGCCTTGCTGTTTAATTTTTCAGCAACTTTATTGTTTTGCTCTTACTATTGGAAGTTAATTTACAGAAATACACGCCACTGACTTGGTGGGATAAATCTAGTGCAATACTGTTGTTGCCCATTTGAACATCAGTAATAAGCATCGTATTAATCTTTCTTCCTAACATATCAAAGACCACCAATGAAATGGGACTTATATCTTCAGAAATATATTCAATAGTTGTGGTGGTAGTAAAGGGATTAGGATGGTTATGGGCAATTAAGGAACCATCCTGATTATTATCATCAACGCTAAGTATTCGCTCCAAGGTGTGGTCTATACATTCAAATCCATCGATGCCCGTTGGGTTATAAATACTAAAACCTTCACTTTGGGTTAACGCCCATATATTTCCAAAACCATCAATCGCAATATCTTCTACTTGTTTATGCGCTAGCGGCGAACTTCCGTCTAAAAAGGTTGTAAAAGTATTGCCGGTGCCATCAAAATATGATATTCCGCCGTAATAAGGCCAAATTTGGGTGTTATGCGCGCTTACATATATATAATTGGTCAAATATTCTATATCGATTGCAGTAACGCGATTGGCGGCAATATTGCTATTGGTTTCATTCCAATTGGTCCAAGTAGTTCCGTCAAATTTCCAGAGTCCTTCTGCGGTGGCCAACCACATATGGTCGTTGGCGTCAAACCGAATATCATTGATATGAGAAATACCTTCAGAAGCAAGATTTAGCGTGCTCCAACTGCCATTTTCAAAGATATCAATACCCTGATAATGGCCTACATACATTTTACCGCCAGAACGTGCTGCAAGACAGGTTGGGGGAGCGGTTAGGCCATTTGTAAAATCCCATAAAGTCCAAGTGTTCGTTGCTTTATCATACATAAATGTATTCACATTATAGCCTCTTATAAACACCTTGCCATCATCTGTGGCTTCCACTTCTTCAAGAAACTGAAGGCCGGGATGCGAATTGGTATTATCCCAGATTACCCACGAGGCATAATCATGATAATTACCATTTGGTACTTGAATGACATAGCCCGAAGTGCCATCATAAGTAAACCAGATATCTCCGTCTGCATCTTCTGTAATTGAGGTGCCTATAGTGGTTTGATAGAGCGGTTGGGGGTTTGGGTAAAGGCCTTCATTATTTGGGCCATAGACTTCCCAATTGGGGCAGTCGAAAACTTGAATGCCGCCACTGCCATTGGCGAACCATTTGCGGCCTTGACTGTCTATAAAAATATCTTCGTTAAAATTATCGGGAAGTCCTGTATTGTATTGGGTGTATTTTGTATAATCTGTCCCGTCAATTTTGCCACTTTTCCCGAGCCAGAGACCCAATAATTGTTATCAGCATCAATAAAACAATCGTACATAGAGAAATTTGTATATTCTGAAAGCCATTGGGTTCCATCAAAATATACAATAGTTGTATTGTTGCCTGCTAAGAGCACCCTATCGCCACGGATGTCCATGGTATGTCCAAAAAAGTTATTGATGGGCCAATCATTCTGGTTAATTTGGGCCCAACCTGTACCGTCATAAATATCGATAGCATTACCTACCAAAACCCAGATCCTGTTTTGATCGTCTATTGAAATTTCTTGGATGTTATCTTCTGAAAGGCCGCTATTTGCGGTAGTATGATGTATCCAGTCTGTGCCGTCAAATTGAACCAATCCACTGTCTGTTGCAATCCATTTTACATTATTGGCATCAATTTCAATATCTTTTATCTGATTAACCGTTGGAAAATCTGAATTGGAACTTGTAAAATATTCCCAAAGCACCCCGTCAAAATGCGCAATGCCTAATTGTGATGGATTGTTGTTGGACATTGCAACCCAAATACCATTATTGTTATCTATTGCGAGTGAGCGGGCGGTATCTTCTAAAAGAGGCGTATTAGATGTATCATATAGTTGCCATACCAAACCATTTGCGGAAGTTGCAATACCATGTTCGGTCGACACCCAAATAATTCCAGTGCTGTCAAAATCAATATCGAAAATTAATCCGTTGGGAAGATAGTTTTCATTATAGGTTGCCCAATTGGTATAAATTGTATCGCTTGTTTTAATTCGAACCAAACTGCCTTCATTGGCAGACGTTGAATAACCGCCGGTCCAGATATTATTAAAAAGATCGCCTACAATAGTGGTGTGTTGTAAACTACCAATACCGGTATTGTCTCGCCGAATATAGGTCCAGTTAGGATCCTGCGGATATAAATTTGAACTTAAAGAAAAAAGAATTATAGCAAGAAGTACTTTTTGTTTCATGATTTTTCTCTTTAATTTATAACAGATAGCGTTTTAATAACCCTACCTGTTATTTTATAAATTTATCGAAAAATCAAACTAAATCCAATTTCAACTTCCGCAGAAGTGTGTGCTGCTACTGAAAAACCTGTTATTTAATAAGATCTGCTAGGTTCGAAATTGTTTCGGTAGGGTTGCTTGCCCCAAACACATAACTGCCTGCCACAAGCACATCGGCCCCCGCCTCTACCAATTGTTTTGCATTTTTATTGGTTACGCCGCCGTCTATTTCAATTTTGGTTGAAGCGCCGTTAGCTTCTATAATTTTTCTGAGTTGGCGTACTTTTTTATAAGTGTTTTCAATAAAACTCTGGCCGCCAAAACCTGGGTTAACGCTCATCATACAAACCAAGTCAATATCGTTTATAGTGTCTTCCAATAAAGCCACATTTGTATGAGGGTTAATTGCTACACCAGCCTGCATTCCTTCGGCTTTAATACCTTGAAGGGTTCTGTGAAGATGGGTGCAGGCTTCAAAATGCACCGAAAGTATATTAGCGCCCAAATCTGCAAATGTTTTAATATATCTATCTGGGTCTATAATCATTAAATGAACATCTAAAGGTTTTTTGGCATGGGCCGCGATACTTTTAATAACGGGCATTCCAAAAGAAATATTGGGCACAAAGACCCCGTCCATAACATCAATATGAAACCAATCTGCATTACTGTTGTTGATCATTTCGATATCGCGCTGCAGGTTCGCAAAATCTGCTGCCAATATGGATGGAGCTATAATTGTATGACTCATGTTTTAAATGTTTTTGCAAAGGTACATATATATCCAAAAGATGGCGGATAAATTTCTTGCGGAAATTATCGCGCATGAAAAATCCCCGGTAATCAGCCGAGGATTCATTCATCAATCAAAAAACGAACAGTCATAATTCCTGCAATGCAGGAACCTAATACTGTCGTTAGCGTTTAAGGGAAATAATTTTTTCGAACTTTTCTAGTCGAAATTATCCCAAATATGTCATTAATATTTTGCTGCGCGAAGTGTGCTTTAATCTTCTAATAGCTTTTTCCTTAATCTGGCGAACGCGTTCGCGGGTAAGATCGAAGGTTTCACCTATTTCTTCCAAAGTCATTGGATGCTGATCTCCTAAGCCAAAGTATAGACGGATAACATCTGCCTCACGTGGCGTTAAGGTTTCCAAAGCGCGTTCAATTTCGGTACGCAAAGATTCGTGCAATAAAGCGCGGTCTGGGTTTGGGCTTTCCCCGCTTCGCAATACGTCGTAAAGGTTGCTGTCTTCTCCCTCAACAAGTGGCGCGTCCATGGAAACGTGGCGGCCAGAGTTTTTCATAGACTCCTTTACATCGTTTATTGTCATGTCCAGCTCCTTTGCAATTTCTTCTGCAGAAGGTGGGCGCTCATTGGCCTGTTCAAGATAAGCGTACATTTTGTTTATCTTGTTGATGCTTCCAATCTTGTTTAACGGAAGGCGGACAATACGCGATTGTTCTGCCAAAGCCTGTAGAATAGACTGACGGATCCACCATACAGCGTACGAAATAAATTTAAAACCACGGGTTTCATCAAAACGTTGTGCGGCTTTAATAAGGCCAAGGTTTCCTTCATTAATAAGATCTGGAAGGGTAAGCCCTTGGTTTTGGTATTGCTTCGCCACCGAAACAACAAAACGTAAGTTTGCCTTGGTCAATTTTTCCAAGGCATATTGGTCACCTGCTTTTATGCGCTGTGCCAATTCTACTTCTTCGTCTGCGGTAATTAAGTCAACTTTTCCAATTTCTTGAAGATACTTGTCTAAGGAAGCAGTTTCCCTGTTGGTTACCTGCTTTGTAATTTTAAGTTGTCTCATTAAGGTTTGTCCTGTAGATTAAGGTTTAAACTTGTGTGTAAGGTTATACGTAACAAATGCACAAAAGGTTACAAAGTTTTTAAAAATTTTTAAAAACCGCAATGAGTAAAGTTACAGGAAATTCTTTTTAATGCTCCACACTATCGGGTTTTTCGGTGGTTGTAGAATCTAGGTTTTTGGTTGCTTCCAACATTAAACTATCAATTGTATTTTTGTTTTCGGTCACCAATTGTTTGCCGTTCTTGCTGTTGTAATAGTAATATTTCTTTGAAACTTTATAGGTTTCATCTATATTTTTATTTTTTGAAGAAGAACTTTTAGGTTCATTTTTAGACTTTATTTCTGAAACAATTTTGGTTCTATTTATTGAATCTTCTTTTGAAGCGGTTATTCGCAAAAGTTTTTCACCTTCACTATTTTGAAGTAATATGGAATCTTTCTGTTGATAATTTAAATCACTCGTCTCATGATTTTCTATAGATAATTCAGATTCATCTTTTTTTGGAACTGCGATATCCTCTTGGGAAGCGGCATTATCTGGAATTATAAAATTGTTGCCGAAGATTACAAGACCAATTAATAAAAGTGCTCCGGCGCCCGCAAACCAGTAGAAGAAACCTCTCTTTCTTTTGCGATCTTGTTCGTCCAAAGATGTATTTATCTTTTCCCAAAGATTATTGTTTGGCGATTTTTCCCCTTCCTTCAGCTTTTTTTCAAAAAGCGTTCCTATGTCTTTCTTTTTTGCCATTTTAGTGTGCTTTAGGATTAAGGGTTTTGTTTATTGCAATTATTTTATCGCGTAAAATAAGCTTTGCACGATGGTAATTAGATTTTGATGTGCCCTCAGAAATATTCAATAATGAAGCAATTTCCTTATGCGAAAACCCATCCATTTGGTAAAGGTTAAAAACAAGCCTGTACTGGTCTGGCAGTTCCTGAATAAGTTTTAGTATTTCGTTTAACGAAATATCCAATTCTTCTTCCGTTTCAACCGCATCCTCCAATAAATCGTTATTGATTTCAACTTTAACAGGCTTTTTGGTTTTGTATTTATCAATCGCTTTGTAAATAGTTATGCGTTTCATCCAACCTTCAAAAGAGCCTTTGTTTTTATACGTTTTAATCCTTTGAAAAATGGCAATAAAGGCATCGTGCAAATTATCTTCTGCATCAACTTCGTTTCTGCAATATTTCAGCGAAATAAAGAAAAGGGTATCCTTATACTTCCGGAATAGTTCATTTTGAGCCGTCCGGTCGTTCTTAATACACAGTTTTATTAATTCCTCTATTTTCAAAAAGTTCGCTGTATTTTAAAATGAACGAATTGGTCTTACTGTGGCCGGATTATCCTTACCGGTATATAATTTTCTGTCATCAGGAAATACGGGAGTGGCAGAAAAATCATACACCTGATAATTTAAATATAAAAATCCCCCATTGCCATCATTGGTTCCCCAGCCTTCAGATGAACTTGCATATACAAACACTTCTGAGGGCCCATTCAAATCTGGAAAACCGCCAATTAAATCTCTGTGTTCATAGATTAAAGCTAATTCATCGATGGAAGGTAAATACCAATCATCGTAATCATTTCCACTTAAATCATAGGCAAGTCTTGCGGCAATGTCTAGCTCATTGCAGTATTCCATTATGGCAAGCGTGTTTTGCAGTCCGAAACCTATGCCATCATTTTGAGCAATGGGAGCGGTTGGGGGTACAGGGTCTGGTTGATTGAAACAGCCCCATGGCGCATCAGCAAGATCAGATTGGTAGGCAATTAATCCGTGTTCGGCGGTATTGTCTAGGTAAAAGATTATTCCTCCTTGATATTCCTGGCCAATTTCAAAAGTTAAGTTCTCTCCTTGAGTGTCATCACTACTACTGCACGAAACAATTAAGAAAGAAGCTATAACTAATTGAACAAAATGTTTTAAAGAATGATTTTTCATAATTAGTAGGTTTTAACAGTTAATTGCTTTTAAAATAATTGGTAGAAAAGCAACCATCTCTCCCGTATTCACATCGTCAAATCTAACATAAATAATTTGGGGGTTTATGGAGTTTTCATATAGTAAATTTTGAATAGGGTTTGTTTCCGCCATCATATCTTCATAGGTTTCAAAATAACTTACTTCAACTGTTTGGGGATTTGATATGCCGGTTAGCGGAAAGTAACAATCAAAATAACTTTCCAAATCAAAAATCGCCCTACGCGAGCCCGCTACAATTTCACATTCCTCAAAAAGAAATTTTCGGCACGGCTGGAAACAATCTTTGCTCAATAGAAATCTGTCAATACCATTAAAAATTTCCATTTGAGATTCATTAAAACTAATAACCTTCCAATCAAAATTCCAATGATTGCTAACGTCTTCGTCACCAATTACAAAAATGTTTAAATGTAATTCATCCTCAATAAAATAGGTTACCCAAGTTCCGCCGTAGGAATTGTCTTCAAAATACAAACCTACATTTCCCGAGGAGCTTACTTCAAAATACGACCCATCGTATCTACTATTGGGGCCATCCAGATGGGTGATTTTCCACATACATGTGGGTTCGCAAAGCGTAGTATTGCAGGTTGTAATGGTGTCTGCCTCCAAACATTTATCAATAGCTTCTTTTAATTCGTCATTATTATTAATAACGTAAGGCTCGCCGCTATTTAAAACACTGGTTATGGGGTAACTTAAACTGATAGATTTTCCTTCTTCAAGCGTGGCCAGAAACTCGCTGAATTCAATGTCGCTTTTTATTACCTGATAGTCTATAATATCCATTTCTGCATTATAAATAACCAAAGTGAAGGCGTAGTTAAAATCAATACAGGTTATTTCGTTTTCAAAATCATTTCCCGCAGCTCGTTTAATCAAGTTATAGAGTTCGGAATCTACCTGAATTACTTTGGACGGATCTGCCTTGCTAATGGGTTCATCTTCACAGGAAAATAGAAACGGAACTAAAAGTAGCAGACTATAGCACAATATTTTCATGGGATTTATGATTAAGTTGTTGCCCTATAGTCTGTCAATTTTTAAAAGGTTGCGTTGAATTGATTTTTATTTTTAAGCATAAAAAAAACGCCCTCTTCCCAAAGGGAAGAAGGCGTTTTAAAGAATTCTAGTTTAAAAATGCAGTTTTATTTTTGAACGAAATGAGTCTTATATCATAAGTCCTTCCGTCCTAAATCATCCTTTAAACCCGTATATGGCCATCGCCGTAAACGAAGTATTTATTTGTCACCAATTGCTTTAAGCCCAATGGCCCTCTATGGTGCAATTTATCTGTGCTAATTGCCAATTCTGCGCCAACACCCATTTGTCCGCCATCTGTAAAGCGAGTAGAAGCGTTGTGGTAAACGGCCGCACTGTCTATATTTTCCATAAAAGATGCGGCTTTCTTAGTATCCTCAGTTAAAATTACGCTTGAATGGCCCCCGCTGTATGTATTTATTTTTGAAATGGCTTCATCCATATTTTCTACGGCGCCAATTGCAATTTTCATTGCCAAAAATTCTTCATACCAAACCGATTCATTTTCTATCAATTCAGAAGAAGCAAGTGTTTTTTGAATTTCAGCATCAACAATAACCTCCACTTTTGAAGTTTCAAGTACATCTTTTAATTCCCGTACTTTATCAGCGTAATACGGTATTTTTTTATCTACCAAAACTTTATCGAGGGCGTTACATCCAGATATTTTATCTGTCTTGGCATTAATAATTACCTCAAGGGTTTTTTTCCAGTCGGCGTCTTCGGCTACATATAAAAAGTTGTTTCCCCTTCCGCTAACCAATACGGCGCAAGTAGCATTTTCCTTCACAAACTGTATTAATCGCTCGCCGCCCCGCGGTACAATTAAATCAATAGGTTCAGTTGGGTTTTTTAGAAAAGCTTGGGTTTCTTCCCGGTTTAGCTCCAACATTTTTATCCAATCTGTTTCAAGGCCGTTTTCCTTCAGGGCTTCGTGCCAAAATTGCACTAGTAGTTTATTGCTGTTATAAGCTTCCTTTCCGCCTTTCAATAATATTTTATTATTGGCCTTAAAAGCAAGAACAGCTGCTTCGATAGTTACATCGGGACGCGATTCATATATAATCATTATGGTGCCGAAAGGGGCAGTTTTATTGATTATTTTAAGACCACTGTCCAATTCCCTTAAACTGATTTCCTTATTTACTGGGTCATCCTGATTTTTCACTTCTGAAATGGCTTTAATCATGCCATCAATCTTTGAATTATCAACAACCAATCTATCGTATAAAGCTTGGTCTTCCTTATTGAAGGCGTCCAAATCTTTATTATTGGCCACCAATAAATCTTCGCGGTTTTTGTCTAGGATGGTCATCATAGATGCTAAAACCTGGTTTTTTAATTTTTCGTCTATCAACTTCATATTCTCTTCTGTTAGTTTTTAATTAATAAAATTTCGTTCCTATATCTTTTCCGCTTAAAATATCCACAATTACATTTTTGTGTTTTCCGTTTGCGATATAGGTAGGAATATTTTTTTTAGCGGCTCCTTTGGCTATTTTTAATTTAGACATCATACCGCCACGGCCTTCGCCTTCGCCTTTGTTGGAGGCTTGTACGTATTGCTCTACGTCTTCATTATAATGTACGTTCCTCAATTTTTTTGAATCTGCGGCATCGGGATGGCCTGTAAATAAACCATCAGTATCGGTCAAAATAATTAGGGCATCTGCCCCAATTAATTCGGCCACAAGACTAGCCAATTCATCGTTATCGCTGAACATAGACATTGTTAATGAAACGGCATCATCTTCATTTGCAATAGGCACAATACCTTCGGCAAGTAGACCTTCATAACAATTAATCATATTTTCGCGGTGCTTGCCGGGCGAAAAATCGCGTTTTGTTGCCAAAATCTGGGCACATCGCATGCCGTGATCGTGGAAAAGGCTGTAATAATGTCGCATCATTCTAGGTTGCCCAACAGACGAATAAATTTGTCGTCTTGTAGCATCATCTTTAGCAATGCATTCGCCCAAGACCTCCATGCCTGCAATTGCAGAACCGGAAGATACCAATACGGGGGCATAACCATCCTCATATAAGTCTGCGATTTGCCGTACCAATTCATTTAGAATTGGACCTACAATTCGGTTATCCTTATTCGTCATAACGTTGGTTCCAACTTTTATAACCACTCGTTTCTCTTTCATACTTTCTAGTTATTGTTTTTTATTTTCCTAATTCAGTTGCTCTGTTGAAAGCTGCATATGCGGCTTCCTTAATAAGTTCCTTTACATTGTTGTCTTCCATAGAATCCAAGGCTGCACGGGTTGTACCTCCTTTTGAAGCTACCATATCCATCCAGCTATTTGGAGACAGATCAGATTCGGTAAACAATTTTACGGCGCCCTCAAATGTTTGGGTAACCAGTATTTTTGAATCGTTTTGGGAGAAGCCCATTTTTAATGCGGCTTCCATCATAGATTGCATAAAGTAAAACACATAAGCTGGTCCACTGCCAGAAATACCTGTTGAGGCATTTATAAAATTCTCATTTTCTACGTGAATTGCTTCCCCAGTTGTATCAAGAAGATTGCGAACCATTAATAGCTCTACGCGGGTTACTTCTTTAGATTCCGTAAATGAAGTCATTCCCATACCAACTTTTGCAGGCAGATTGGGCATGGCCCGAACTACTTTCTTAACATCCAAACTTTCTTGGATAGTATCAATAGTTACTCCGGCCATTAATGAAATAAACAGTTGATCTGATTTTACCAAAGCTTTCATCTTGGTAAAAAGTTCATCGCTGTGAAATGGTTTTACAACAATAAATACAATATCTGCCTTTGGAAGGCAATCTTCCAAATTTTCAAAAACATCGAAATGGGAAATTTTTTCCAGGCTCGAAATTTTTTCAGCCGAAACATCGTAAATCATTAAATTCCTGCGATTCAATAAGGGCGACTTTGCCATTCCTTCAGCATACGTCAATCCCATATTTCCTGCGCCAATTACTAGTACTTTCATAGTTAGTTTATTTATTAGCTATTATAACTGCAACTACTGTACTGAAATCGGGCAGTTTGGTTTATTGCGCAATAGTAGAAAAATAAAGGGTTGGTAGCCTACTGATAGGGTAGCCGAAGGGGAGACGCTAAACTTATGTTAAAAAATAAGTTACATTTTAAAAAAGTATGCTATAATGGCGCAAATACCGAAAACTATGCTATTGTGTCGCTTATTACCCATGCTGCGGAATAGTTAATGAAATGGCATAAAAAAAACGCCTTCATTTCTGAAGGCGTTTGTAAAATATATCAAAAAAGAATTAATCTCTTTTTCTATCTCTATCGCGGTTGTCGCGATTGTCGCGGCCACGGCTATCGCGGTTATCACGTCCCCGGTTGTCACGGCTACCACTACGGCTATCCTCGCGTGGTGGGCGCTCTTTGTAACCTTCCGGTTTTGGCAATAACGCTTTTCTTGAAACTTTATCTTTTTTCGTTCTAGGATCGAAACCAATAAATTTCACATCAAATACATCGCCCATATTAACAACATCGGTTACGTTTTCGGTGCGTTCCCAAGCTAATTCACTTACGTGAAGCAAGGTTTCATTTCCTGGAGCATCCTTGTATTCTACAACGGCGCCAAAGTCAAGCATCTTAATTACTTTTACTTCGTATACGCCACCTACTTCTGGTTTGAAGGTAAGCGAATCTATTTTCGCCAATACCGCATCAATTCCTTCTTGGTTTGTTCCAAGAATTTCAACTATACCTTCTTCGGTAATAGGATCTTCATTGATAACAATTGTAGTTTTGGTAGTTTTC
>CAXBDO010000038.1:0-13185 GCA_963974165.1 uncultured Aequorivita sp. | reverse complement strand
TTTTCTTCGCCTCCCCACCAGATTTTGAAGACCTTTCTGACGATTGGGAAATTATTTCAATCAGCAATTCAAAAATTGAACTCACCGATGTTAGCGGTGGCAATGGCGGCATAGATTTTTTAACTTTTGAAAGAATATAAAATATAGAATATAGTCTATTCTTTAATTCCCCTTAAACCATCCTTTTTTGGATGGTTTTTTTTTGTTCAACTTTTAAGGATTTCAATAAATTTTCAAAAAAAATAATTTTTAAGGTAGGGTTTTTAGTGGTTTGGCTGTCTTAGTAATATCAACCCAAAAAAATATTGCAATGAACAGATTCATCAAATTATCCGTATTTATTTGCCTGTTAATATTCGCGGCAGGCGCATGTTCCGAAGACGATTCCCCAACCTCCGAAAATCCGGATCCAAACCTAATTGCGGTAAATTCTGAATTGGGCAATTTATTGCTTCTTACCACAGATATTAATAATACATCTGCTATAGACTGTATGGATTTTATTTACCCAATCACTGTTTTTATTTACAATTCTAATCAGCAGCAAACCGGGTCTCAAACCGTTAATAGCGATAGTGAATTGCTCGCCTTGTTGCAATCTCTTGAAACGGGCACTTATATTGCGCTGCAATTTCCTCTTAGCGTTGTTCTGCAGGATGGAACCGTCGTTGAGGTTACAACCAATGCAGAATTGATTGCATTAATTTCCGGCTGTTCTGCCAATGGCGGGGGCGTGCCTTCAAATTTTGAAGCTATCTTAACTTCAGGTTCTTGGTTTGTTACCTATTTTTTCGACGATATAGATGAAACTACCGATTTTGCGGGCTACGAATTTACATTCGACCCAGACAATACCGCCCAAGCAGTAAGTGCTACAAATACTGTAGGAGGTACTTGGAATTTAACTACGAGCACTACCCCAGATTTAAGTCTCTTTTTTGGAAATACCGATCCGTTTAATGAGCTCGATGAAGATTGGGATATTATTGAAGCAACCCAAGATATTATTAGATTGAAGCACATTAGCGGTGGCGATGGCAGTGTAGATTTTCTAACTTTTGAGCGTAATCCAAACGGTGGTGGCGGTGGAAATACCTCCGATTTCACCAATGTACTTACAACTGGTGTTTGGTACGTAAATCTATTGGATGATAACGGTATAGACGAAACCTGTAACTATGTAGATTATCAGTTTAGTTTTAATGGCAACCAAACCGTAGTTGCAACAAGTTCAAACAATACGGTAAACGGTACTTGGGCTGTAACTGCCACCAACAACGATATTGACCTTACCTTAAATTTTGAGATTACCGGAGGCAATGACCCTTTTGAAGACCTAAATGATAATTGGGATTTAATTAGTTTTGATGCCCAATTAATAAAGTTGACCGATGTGAGTGGCGGAAATGGCGGTACAGATTATTTAGACTTCGGAAGAAACCCACACACAGGCTGTGGTGGCGGTGGCGGAAATACTTCAGATTTTACCGATATACTTACTACTGGGATTTGGTATGTAAATCTTTTTGATGATGACGGGATAGACGAAACCTGCAATTATGTAGATTATCAATTTAGCTTTAATGCCAACCAAACCGTTGTTGCCACAAGTGCAAATAATACTGTAAATGGTACATGGGCCGCAACTGCCACTAACAACGAAATAGATCTAATTTTAAATTTTGAGATTACCGGGGGCAATGATCCTTTTGAAGACCTAAACGATAATTGGGACCTAATAAGTTTTAATGCCCAACTCTTGCAATTAACTGATGTAAGTGGCGGAAATGGTGGCATAAATTATTTAAATTTTGGAAGAAACCCATATACAGGCTGCGGAGGTGGCGGCGGTAATACAACCGAGTTGACCAATATTTTTATTGATGGCCAATGGTTTGTGGAGAGTTATATAGACGATGGCGACGACCAAACTATCGATTACAATGGCTACACACTTACCTTCAATGCCAATGGCAGCGTGGTAGCGGTAAATGGTGGTACCACAATTAATGGTACTTGGGGCGTTATGGAAGATGGTAATGAGCTTCAGGTAATGCTAAACTTCGGTACGGCTGTTCCTTTTGATGAATTTAATGACGATTGGGATGTGCTGGCATATACCACAACAAGAGTACAACTGTTTGACGTAAGCGGCGGCAATGGTGGTACAGATTACCTAACTTTTCAAAAGCTCTAAGTTTTCTTTTTTTGTTTCCCCACTTTAAGGCCATGGATTTCCATGGCTTTTCTGTTTTAAATTATTTTGACATTCAGGGGGTTATAGAAATAATTTTTAGAAATAGGGTAGGGTTTCTTAGCTGTGAAATGTTCTATAAGTAGTTAAAGTAAAACTACCAACCCAATATGAACCGATACTTTCCAATCCTATTTATTTTTATAATACTTGGTTGCACCACAAGTACTTATGACGATATTGAAGAAATTCAAGATGAAAATCCCCAAGAAGTGGTAACTTATGAGGAAGTAGCCTTCATTTTTGAAAATAATTGCACGGTCTGCCACAGTAATCCGCCCCAAAATGGCGCGCCCATGCCGCTTACCAATTATACCGAAATTAAAAATGCGGTTGAAAATAGAGGGTTGTTGGATAGAATAAGTAGGGAAGAAGGCGCGCAAGGATTAATGCCCTTGGGCGGTCCCAGACTACCGCAACAACAAATTGATTTAATTATGCAGTGGAATATAGATGGGCTTTTAGAGAATTAAAAGAACTGCCATTTCAATTTCACTTCAACAAAAATTTATAAGATGAAAACCACTATAACTTTTGTAATTGTCTGTTTTGCATTCTTTGCAACGGCATTGGGGCAGGAAAAATACACCACCAAAACAGGAAATATAACTTTTGAAGCGTCGGTGCCTTCCTTTGAGGAAGTAAAGGCTGAAAACACTAACGTAAGTGCAGTTTTGGAAACCGACTCCGGAAACTTCGCCGCCCTGGCTTTAACGAAAGCATTTCGGTTTAAGGTTGCTTTAATGGAGGAACATTTTAATGAAAACTATATTGAATCTTCAAAATACCCGAAGGCAAGTTTTAAGGGCACTATACAAAATTTTGATGCTTCCAAATTATTAGGGAAACAGGAATATATAATCAAGGGAACATTCAACCTTCATGGCGTAGACAAAAAATTTGAGGTGCCCGCAACGATTGCTGCCAATGGAGACGATTTAACACTTACCGCCCAATTTGTACTACAACCGGAAGATTTCCAGATTAAAATTCCATCAATTGTAAGTAATAAAATTGCCGAGGATGTTAACGTGTCTGTAGTTTTCAATTTACAAAAACAATAAAATAAGGGTTATGGGGAAGCAAAGAAAATTTATATATCTACTATTAATACTGGCCTTGGTTGGTTATTTCGGCTATAACTATTTATACCAAGACCACCGAAATATTCAAGCTGAAACCTCGCAGCTGGAAATTACTGCGCCCTATTTATTGGAACGCTTTAAAACCGATGATGCCGAAGGCCTATTGAACAAAACCATAATCGTAACAGGTGTAATTACAGACTTGGAAGCTAATGCCATAACCCTGGACGAAAGCGTTTACGCAAGTTTTGATGGCGATTTTACAGGCGTGAAATTAGATGAAAAAGTAAAAATTAAAGGCAGATGCATTGGGTATGATGAGTTGTTTGAAATTGTAAAACTGGATCAATCTTCACTTATAAAATAGCAGTACAATGAAAAAAATACTATGCTTCCTATTCATTTTTCCGCTGGCACTTTTTGCCCAGGACGACCTTCTAAACGATCTTGAAAGTGAAGTGGAGGTAGATAAAACGGTGGTTGCAGCCTTCAAGGGCCTAAAAGTGGTGAACTTTGAATCTACAAAACTTGCCAATAACAAGGACTTTTATTTTATAGTAGCCCATCGCTTTGGATCGGTTAAGAATGGAGTAAAGGATTTTTTCGGGCTGGACAATGCGGTTACCCAATTAAAATTTATTTACGGCTTTAATGATTGGTTGAATTTAGGAGTTGCGAGAAGTTCTTTTCAACAAAAATATGGGGCACACATTAAATATCGCTTAAAGCACCAAGAAATAGACGGCTTCCCGGTAACCGTAGTTGGGTATCATTTGGCTACAATAAACACCTCGCTAGATAAAGATCAGTATGCAAATCTTGAGTTTGAAGATAAATTAACCTATACTTCGCAATTGCTCCTTTCTAAAAAATTTAATGAATCATTTTCCTTACTGCTTGCCCCAACCTTTATTCACGAAAATTTAGCTACCCGAAGCCGAGAAGTTTTGGCAGACGGCACCACACTAAATTATGATGAAGAAGCTAGCCAATTTGCATTGGGTCTGGGCGGGCGTTATAAAATATCAACCCGCGTAAGTATTAATGCAGACTATGGGCTGCACTTAAATAGGAATGATAATTCCAATTACAGAAACCCACTTTCGGTTGGTGTAGATATTGAAACAGGGGGGCATGTTTTCCAGATGCATTTTACCAATGCCCAAGCTATGTTTGAAGAAGGTTTTATAGTACAGGGACAAGGCGATTGGGCCGATGGCGATTTCTTTTTCGGCTTTAATATTAGCCGCGTTTTTTAAAGATATAAGTGAAGTTGGAATTCGAGGGTTTTCAACCTTCAAAATAATATGAATAATTATTTAATAACCTAAAACTATATATTATGAAAAAAATGAGACTATTCTTTTTAATGGCGCTAATAGCTACTATAGCGAGTGCGCAAACAACTTATGATCTAGACTGGTTTGTTGGGGTTACAGAGGTAAACGCGAGTGTTACCATAGAACCTGGCGATACCGTAAGATGGACATGGACAGACAATGTGCCGCATTCCGTAACAAGTGAATCTGGCAGTCAAGAAGATTTTGACAGCGGCATAGAAACAGGTAATGGCTTTCAGTTTTCCTACACATTTACGCAAATTGGCGTAAATCCGTATGATTGCGAAGTACATTCAAATATGAGAGGTACTATTACTGTAGACAATATTGCGTCTATTGAGGATAAATTTAGACTGAACATTTCATTTTATCCAAACCCAGTAGCCAATAAATTAACGGTTGCTTCCCTTTATAAATTGGATAGTTACAGAATCCATAACGTTTTAGGGAAACTTGTTGCCCAAGGTGCGGCAAATGGCAATATTACTGAAATTGATATGTCTAGCTTAGAAAGTGGCCTGTATTTTATTAACGCTATTTCGGGCGATATGGAATCTACCTTTAAAGTTATAAAGCGATAAAAAATTCTACTTTAAAAAAAAGAGGCTGCTCAAATTTTGGCAGCCTCTTTTTTATTTTGCGTCTATTTCATCTTTATCCAAATGATAAATTTCCATTATACCTTCCAGTACTTTTTCGAAATCTATTTTTAGGTCAATCAATTTTCCGCTTGCAACATCCATCACCCAGCCATGAACGGTTAATCGGCCTTGCCTTACCGCAATCTGCACATCCGCAGTTTTTATAACATTTACGCACTGCTCCTGCACATTGAGCTCTACCAAACGTTTGTATTTTTTCTCTTCGTTGGTAATGGCATTTAATTCATTTCGGTGAAGGCGGTACACGTCCCTAATATTCCGCAACCACGGATTTAAAATTCCCAAATCCTTAGACTGCATAGCGGCCTTAACCCCTCCACAGCCATAATGGCCACAAACAACTATGTGTTTTACCTTAAGCACATCTACGGCATAATCTATTACGCTCATTGCGCTTAAATCTAGGTTCGAGACCATATTCGAAATATTTCGCATTACGAAAACATCTCCGGGGTTTACACCCATAATTTCTTCTGCCGTTACGCGACTGTCGCTGCATCCAATATATAGAATATCGGGATTTTGGCCGTTGGCAAGATTTTTAAAATAGTTGGGATCAACACCCAATTTACTATTTACCCAAGCCTCGTTATTTTTAAAAATTTGATTGATATCCATAATCTTTTCTGAATTTTTTCAGAATTTAAAGATAGGAAAAAGCGAGCATGCACCCAGCGGGCAAACGAATAATTTAAGATGAAGCTATATTGAAATATTAGAAATTACAATACTTGTTTTACTTGTTCCAAGCCAGTTAATACACGCAGTCTGCCAGGGCCATTTTTGAGGGCAAGTTCGTATTCGGCGGCGGCTTCTTCCTTTCTATTTTGGGTAAGCAACCAATCGGCATACAGCTCGTGTGTTGGTTTTTGTATAGATGGCGGGCCATAGCTGTAGCTAATGCTACTTTCAATAGCTATAGATTTTTTAAAATGTTCCTCTGCAAGTTTAGGGTCATTGTTCAATTGTGCGCGAAGGGCCAATAATTGGTTTTGTCTAATTTCAGCTTCCTTTAAATCCATTTCGGTAGCTTCATCACGAGTAACCGCCGAGCAGAGTTTTGCACTGCCTTTGGAGACCACGAAAGATTCCCTATTATGGTCCTGTTTCATAACTACCACAATACTATCCAAGGCTTCAACATTGCCTTTTTTATATGCCTTCATACCTTGCAAAAAATGATATTGCGACCGAACGGAAATATTCAAATCTGTTATTTCTACAGGAATATCTGCTATTTCATCTTCCCAGCTATCAGTTTCGCTTAAATAGGTACCTTTTAAAAATACCAAATGCACCCTGGCTCTTTTAGTGGGATTTTCTTCAACAAATTTTTTCATTTCAAAAACCATCTTTTTGGCTTCTTCATAGTTGCCTTTTTGAAGGTAGCCATATTGCAGCCAATGGAAAGCGTGGTAGCCACGGCCTTCATTAGTAAGATTTTTTTTCTTTATTCTATTTAGGCTTGCCTGATATGAATCTATGTTTGAAGAAATTACATTATCCCACATGCCCATAGCCAGCATCTAAGGCAAGCGCCGCATGCTGCGGATCATCATATGAATGGATTAAATAATGAAGCGCTCCGGGATGGTTTGGATTTTCCTTTAAGATGCCTTGGGCAATCTTTGCCCCTTTGCCATATAGCGCATCATCTCTGCCTTCGGGCACAGAACCAAGAAGCGAGAGCGCATAAAAAGCTGCCACTTCCTGATTGGCTGGATATTTTTTATGCAGCTCTTCCATAAATTCGGAATACGCTACATCGCGCTTGTTTTTCTCTGTTTTTGGTTGATAAAGAATTTGCGCGGCCTTAATTAAATCCTGTTCCAGGGCGGTGGTGTTTTTTTCTAGGTCCAGCGCTTTCAGCTTAGCCAAGGTAGTGGTGGCGTCTTCATAATCCTGTTCCTGCCATAAACTATGGTTATACGTCATTGCTTCGCCCCAGTAGGCCATCGCCATATTTGGGTCTTCTTTTTGGGCTTCCTTAAAAGCTTCACGGGCATCTTCATATTCAAAAGAATGTAAAAGCAATAGGCCTTTTTCGAAATAAGGTTGTGCACTTTCCTTTCCACTTACGGAAATATCTACAACCCCCAGATTATTGCTTTCTGTTTTTTTTTGGTTACAGGAAGCTAGAATAAGAAAGGCCAAACAATAGGATAGATATTTCATATTTTAAAAATTTTACTTTAAAGATACTACTTAATCCTGAAGCATATTTTTAATTGATGTTGCGGCAAGTGATGCTTATTGTAAATTAAAAGGTGCCGATGTTTACATCTTTTATAAATTTAATTAAACCCGGAAAGAAAGTTTGTGGATCGTCATATTGCGAAACGTGGCCCGAATTGGTAGTTAGGCTTCTTCCTTGTTGTACTTGAGTGGCCATCCATTCCATATATTTAGGGTCCATAGTATCGTGCAGCCCGCCAATCATTAAAGTAGGAACGGTAATTTCCTTTAATCGCGCTGAAACATCCCATCCTTTTAAGGTTGCATTCCCCGTTACACCAAACTCGCTATGGCCTTGCATATAAATATAAATGTTGGGGTTGAGGTGGGAAAAAGCCCTATTTATAAATTCTGGCCATTCTTTTAAGGGCTTCCGAAGAACGTGTTTTGTATAGTAATTGTTCATTACCAATTCTGAATATCGGGGGTTTGAAAAATCTTCCTTTGCTTCCAAATCCTTTATTTCCTTATAAATTTCTGGCGGCAGCTGGGCGCCCAATACCTCTGCATATTTTTCGTATTCGGGGATACTCGCCATCATATTTGAAATAATCAAACCTTTTAAATTATCTTGATATTTCAGCGCATACTCCATTGCCAAAATGCCGCCCCAAGATTGGCCAAAAAGATAAAAGTTGTCTTTGTCCAGGTTCAACGCCTTTCGAACCTGCTCTACTTCCTCAACAAAATGTTGGGTAGTCCAAAGGGTTGAATCGTTAGGCTTGTCGCTGTAATAACTATCAAGCTGGTCGTAATAGATATATTCAATTTCGGCACTTGGAAGGTAGCCGTCAAAATTCTCAAAAAACTCATGAGTGCCGCCGGGACCGCCATGCAGCAACAAAACTTTCATTTTGGGATTATTGCCCATCCGTTTTGTCCACACATTAAAAGTGCCTTTTGAAGTTTTAATAGGAATCATTTTAATGCCCCCGGTAATTTGGTCGTCGCTATTTGAGTAATCGAAATAAGAAGATTCACACTCGGTTTCGCTATTTGCAATTTGTTGTTTTTCGTTACAGCTGAAGAGGCAGGCAATTGAAAAAACTAATAAGAAAAAGATCTTTTTCATAGTAAATAAATTAATTCGCTAAGTTGTAGCAAGATAAAGAATTCGCTGAAACCGAAATATCTAAATTTTATATTGTATCGACTTCTAAAATAAATTAATTAGCCTCAGCTTCGGCGAGCTTTTTGGTATCCACATATTGCTGGAATGCAATTATCTTCCCGTCCTTAAGGGTCCAAAGGTGGGCGGCTTGGGCATTATATGTTTTCCCGGTGTTTTTCACTTTGCCATTATAACGGAGGGTTGTCAATACTTGGTTGTTGCCCATATTATGAAACTTAATATCCTCCAGTTTAAAATATTCGTGATTCCCGCCCAATCTTGCAAATACGCCATTTAACACTGCTTCGGGACCTATATATGGATTACCGTCTGCCAATGAATTGCTTTCAGCTTCATTCCAAACTATTTTTGGGTCCATACCAGCAAGGACGGTTGGAATATCGCCTACCGCAAAAGCATTGTAAAGTCCTTCAATTATAGCCACATTCTGCGCTGTATTATCACCCTTCATCTCCACACGGATAAGTTTTATGGTTTCTGTTTTGCTCAAGTTTTCAGCTTGATGCGGGGCTTCAGGATTTTTGAAAATGGTTAACGGATATATGGACGGTTTTGAAAATTTTCGGGAATCAAGAATTACCTTGCCATTGCTGTCATAATCCACAAATTCGCCGGCACTCATTATGTAAAGCGTACTTGGCCATTGATGATGGTGCAGCGGTTCTTTTTCGCCTGGCAGAAGCGTAACTTCCAAAACCCTTACTTGATCGTTTTCGAGTAAAATTTTATGATGTTTAGGCGCGGCAACCATTGCGTCCAGATCAGCAGGCCAATCGGCTGGATTACCGGTGTTATAGGCAAATGTACTTGCATCTAATTGTTCTTGGCCAATTGCCGATGCTGTTATTGCAATGACTATAATGGCCAACAGATAATTTTTAAGTGTTTTCATAATCTTTATTTTTTGAAATTTTAAATGTTTGTTTACCGAGAAATATTTTTTAATTTTCTGAATACTGAGACTGAGACTGAGACTGAGACTGAGACTGAGACTGAGACTGAACACTAATTACTCCCCTTTATGTACTTCCAATTCAATTTCAATCATAAATTCGGGAAGTGCCAATTCTTTTACCCCAAGCCAGGAGCCGGTGGGGAAGTGGTTTGTATAGATTTCCGCTCTATATGCGGCCACTTCCAGAAACTTGGGCATATTGGTGGTGAAGATATTTTCGGCTATAACATTGTTAAAAGTGCAGCCGTAGTGTTTTAAAATTTTGTCTATATCGGCATAGCAATTTTTCATTTGTTGTTCTAGATTGCCAACAGCGGTAGGGTTTCCGTTATCGTCCATACTTACGGCGCCGGAAATTTTTATGCTATTGCCAATGCGTACTGCGTGCGAGTATCCATATGCCTTTTCAATTTCAGGACGAAGGTGGAAGTATTCTGGAGTTTCCTTCGCACTACTAGTTGTTGCTGCTTTAGACAGTAATAGGTTCTCGTTATTGCCTGTTTCGTCATTTAATGCGATGCCTGTAATTGCTGAGGTTTCATTTCCGTGCGGGTCGGCGCCTTGGGCGTACATTCCGATATTTACAATAAATAATATCAGAATTTTTGCAATTTGTGTTTTCATTGGTCTTAGGTATTGGTTAATGTTCGTTTTACTCAATAAATAAGGTTACGATTCTTTGTAGATTGTTTTCAGACATAGCGACTTTACTTTCGGAAGCAGAAAGCTGCCGTCTTTTACCTTCTCCTTCTATTGCCTCCCCTAAAACCACCACTGTTAGGTCTTAATGGGCCTTCCGCAGTACTTTTAGGTTTCACTACAATTGTTTTACCTTGAAATTCGATTTCATTCAATGCATTAATAGCGCTCTCGGCTTCCTCTTCATTTGGCATTTCTACAAAAGCAAAGCCTTTACTTCTGCCAGTGGCATGGTCCACGATAATTTTCACATAGGAAACTTCGCCATAACTTTCAAACAACCCTCTTAAATTATCTTCAGAGGTGGCATAACTTAATTTTGCGACAAAAATGTTCATAGTTAAAATATTTAAGGGTTATTAATAATATCGTTATCCAAAATGCGATCTTGTTTTATAATTAAAGTTTTATGTGCAAATTAAAAATGTGCGATACGGTTTGTAATACCGCACATTTACTACTTTTTTTGTCTCTTTCCAGCAATTTTTACTTTGCTTATACTTTTTCCTCTTGGTGCAATTCTTTAAATACTGGAGAGTTACAAGATTTTTTAATCTAACAGTTTTGGGTTGTAATAGGCGATTTCTGAAATAATCTTGCCTTCATCATTAAAATCCATTTGATAGTGGACTGGGACAATAATTGACTTTTTATCGGCCTTGCGAACAAGAGTGATATTCCACCAAGACAACACTACGTGCGAGTTGCCCATTTCATAATGTAAATAATCTGGATACCCCACCATATCTACACTTTTGATGTCATACATTTCAAACATTTTCTTGTCCATTTCCTTTTGTTCAGCGAAGGGGGTGCCTTCTAATGTGGGCGAGCTTGAGTTTAAGAACCTTGCTTTTTCATCGTAAAAGGAATATGCCTTGTCCAGATCCTTATTCTCAAAAGCATACATTACTTTGCGGACGGTGTTAATGTTTTCGTGATGGTTATAGAGCGTGCCGTTTTTGCGGTCGCTATAGCTTTGGTTGATTTCGGAACTAATATTGTCGTTGCCGTAGGTAATTATAGTTTGTATTTTATTGTTTTTATTTACCACATATAGACGGTGAATGGGCTGATTAACCTTCACGCCGGTTTTTTTATGGACTCCTTTTAAGTCCTCCCAAGTTTGAACCCATATTACATCTTTCTGGTTATCGTCCTTATATTCCAAGGCATCAGGATAGGCGCCAGGTGAGCGGCTTATGGAAAAATAATCTAAGGCCCCGTGCCATCCTTTTGCAGAATTGGCAAATCTGGTTTTATTCTGCCCTTTATCATTCGGGTTAATGCTTGTGCCATTGTATGCCGTAAAATCATCGGCCAAGTAACTGGCAACTTTATCTGTATCGCCACTAACAAAAGCTTGGGTCATTGCTTCAACAGTGTTTATTGCCGGATGATCTATGTAGATAGTCCCGTTCTTTTTTTGCGCAGTGGCAATGAATGCTATAAGCATTGTTACCAATAGAATTTTTGTCTTCATTATATATGTATTAAAATGGTTAATATTCAGTTGTTATTATTTTGAATAGTTGTTTAAAGTATGTTGAATAGGACCGAAGGTCATGTTCAAATCCTGCATTGCCAGGGCGTTTTCGTAAATAAGCTTTGCTTGGTTTTTTGAAGGTTGATGGTTTAACATCAAATTCATGTCGTTAATAGAGTAGGTTTCGCTGCTCAATAAATAGTTCTTGCCGTGCAATCCTGAAGTTGTAGCAGCTTTAAATATTCCATCAGCCACATCGTTCACATCCACTAAGGCGAATTCAGCATTGGTGTCGTAAAGCAGTTGGATAAAGGGATTGGGCGCGATTTTATTTTTAATGAGAAATTGTAAACCGGTAGACGTAGAATCTTCCCTATTGGATAATGATTTGCCCATTACCCCAACTGGCGAAACGGATGTAATTTCAAAGGCGAGGTTCGGGTTATCCTTTATAAATTTTACAACTGTTTGGTTTGCCAAAAACTTCGCTTGGGCATACGGATGGCTTTCATTGTTTATAAATGGCGTATCCTTTTCACTAATAGTATCGGTAGTATTTTTACTTCCGGGAGGCAAGGGGAAATTGGTATTATAGGCCGCCACCGAGGCAATAAAAACTACTTTTTCAATTAATGGGGCGTTTATGGCTGCTGCAAGAAAATTTTCGGTGCCTTTGATGGTTGGGTCAAAGAGTTCACTTTGCGGATCCTGAACATCTAGTTGAAAAGGCGTGCCGCCGTGCACTACTATTTCGCAATCGCTTATAAAGTCTTTTAAAGCTTCTAAATTCTCAACCTTTAACGGACTAATATTTAAACTGTCTGAATTTTCCAGATTAAAAAGATGCTGGTATTTTTTGCTCTTTTTAATATCGGTAACAGATACCTTCACATTATACCCTTCTTCTAAAAATTTCTTGGTAGTGTAGCTTCCTATAAAGCCAGAACCGCCTATGATACCTACTGTTTTCATAATATTTAAAATTTTGATAGATTTTTTCAGGATTACATTTCACCAAAAAATCTAATTAGGGGGGCTAGGATTATTGACCGCCCGCGCTGGCAGCCATTGTGCTAGGGTCTAACTCACCCTCTGTTGCAGAACCATCATCAGCTTTTTGCATTGCTTGCACATCACTCATAATTTTTGAGATGTCCCAATAGCCAAATTCCTTTACAACTTTGCCATCTACAAATTGGGCGGTTATATGGGCGGGAATAGTGTATGTTTTATTATTGGCGGCAAGTGTGCCTTTCCAAATACCCCAAAAGTTTACCCAAGTTTGGCCTTTATCGGTAATTACCATTTCGTATTCAGATTCGCCATCTTCATAGTTC
>CAXBDO010000037.1:0-13222 GCA_963974165.1 uncultured Aequorivita sp. | reverse complement strand
GGAAATCAAGTCTGTTGATGCCTTAGCTCCCATTCATACTGCTCAGCTATTAACATATTTAAAATTGAAAGATATTAAGCTCGGTCTTTTAATCAATTTTAATTCGATAAAATTGATCGATGGACTCAAAAGAATTGTAAATAACCTATAACTCTGCGTTCTCTGCGCCTCTGCGGTTAATTTTTCACCGCAGAGGCGCAGAGAATGCAAAGAAAAATTCATAAAAAATGACTTTTAAAGAACAAATACAACAAGGTATTCCTTCTATTTTACCAGAAAAGAAACCTTATGACACCGCTATAAACCACGCGCCAAAGCGAAAGGAAATTCTTTCCAAAGAAGAAAAGGAACTTGCCTTGCGCAATGCCCTTCGTTATTTTGAACCGAAGCACCACGCCACCCTCCTACCCGAATTTCGTGAGGAACTTGAAAAATATGGGCGTATTTATATGTACCGTTTTCGTCCCGATTATAAAATTTTCGCCCGCCCTATTGAGGAATATCCCGGAAAAAGTGAGCAAGCAAAAGCAATTATGCTAATGATTCAAAATAACTTGGATTATGCAGTAGCACAGCATCCACATGAATTGATTACTTATGGCGGAAACGGTGCCGTTTTTCAAAATTGGGCGCAGTATTTATTGGTAATGAAATATCTTTCAGAAATGACCGATGAGCAAACATTGGCCGTTTATTCTGGGCACCCAATGGGTTTGTTTCCTTCACATAAAGATGCACCAAGAGTAGTAGTTACAAACGGAATGATGATTCCTAATTACAGCCAACCCGATGACTGGGAAAAATTCAACGCCCTTGGCGTAACCCAATATGGCCAAATGACGGCGGGAAGCTATATGTACATTGGCCCGCAAGGAATTGTGCACGGAACTACGATCACGGTTTTAAACGGTTTTAGAAAAATTAAAAAAGAGCCTAAAGGCGGTTTGTTTGTAACCTCCGGTCTTGGCGGCATGAGCGGCGCTCAGCCCAAAGCTGGAAATATTGCCGGCTGTGTTACAGTTTGTGCTGAAGTAAATAAAAAAGCGACTGAAACCAGACACAGTCAGGGATGGGTAGATGAAGTTATTTCAGATTTGGATGCCCTTTCAAAACGTGTGAAAGAAGCAACTGCCAATAACGAAACCGTTTCAATTGCCTTTGATGGCAACATCGTGGAAGTATGGGAAAAATTTGACGAAGAGAATATTAAAATTGATTTGGGAAGCGACCAAACCTCGCTACATAATCCGTGGGCCGGTGGTTATTATCCTGTGGGATTGACCTACGAAGAAGCCAACGAAATGATGGCCAATAATCCGGAACAATTCAAAAAGGAAGTACAGAAAAGCTTGCGCCGCCAAGTTGAAGCAATCAACAAACACACTGCCAATGGCACCTATTTTTTCGACTACGGAAATGCTTTCCTATTGGAGGCATCGCGTGCTGGCGCAGATGTGCTTTCGGAAGATAAAATGAAGGAATTTAAATATCCTTCGTACGTGCAGGATATTATGGGCCCGATGTGTTTTGATTATGGCTTTGGACCTTTTAGATGGGTTTGTGCCTCAGGCAAAACTGAAGATCTTCAGAAAACCGATGAAATTGCCTGTGAAGTCTTAGAAGAATTGATGAAAAATTCGCCTAAGGAAATTCAGCAACAGATGCAGGACAACATTACTTGGATTAAAGGAGCACAGGAAAATAAACTTGTGGTAGGCTCGCAAGCCCGTATTTTATATGCCGATGCTGATGGACGTGTACAAATTGCTTCGGCTTTCAACAAAGCTATTTCCGAAGGAAAAATTGGTCCAGTTGTTTTAGGTCGCGACCATCACGATGTTTCAGGAACAGATTCGCCTTATCGCGAAACTTCAAATATTTATGACGGCAGCAGGTTTACAGCCGATATGGCTATCCAAAATGTAATTGGCGATAGCTTCCGTGGCGCAACTTGGGTAAGCATACACAACGGTGGTGGCGTAGGCTGGGGCGAAGTTATTAACGGCGGTTTCGGAATGGTTCTTGATGGTAGTACAGATGCGCAACGGCGTCTGGAAAATATGCTCTTCTGGGATGTAAATAACGGAATTGCAAGACGCAGTTGGGCACGAAACAACGAAGCTGTTTTCGCTATAAAAAGGGCTATGGACAACAACCCGAATTTAAAGGTTACGCTTCCTAATTTTGTTGACGATAGTTTATTTAATTAAAAAAATCCCTCCTATGAAAGCACTTAAATTTTTACCCCTATTATTGCTTTTTGTATTTGCATCCTGCTCCACCGTGCGTGTTGCTACAGATTTCGATAAAGAAGCAAATTTTAATCAGTACAAATCATTCGCCTTTTTTAGGCCGGGCATAGATAAGGCCCAAATAAGCGATTTGGACAAAAAACGTATTCTTCGCGCAATTGAAGAAAATCTTTCCCTAAAAGGAATGATTAAATCTGAAAAACCAGATTTGCTGGTTAGTATTTTCACCAAAGAGCGCGAACGCGTAGATGTTTATAATAACAATTTTGGGTATGGCTGGGGATGGAATCCGTGGTATTACGGTGGTTATTATGGCGGAAACAGCGTTTCACGAACCGCTGAAGGCACGCTTTATATAGATTTAATCGATGCGAAAACCAATAATTTGGTTTGGCAAGGAATGGGTAGTGCAGATTTGGTAACGGGCAATATGGAACGAAAAGAAGAACGTATTCGCGAAATAGTTTCCAAAATACTGGCGGAATATCCTCCAGGGGCTAAAAAATAAATTTCCACAAATAATTAAAATGCCTTCCCAAAAAACGGGAAGGCATTTTAATTTAGATATATTTCGGCTTAGTGTTTAACCAACTTAATGCCTTTTTTAACTCCGGCATTTGTAGAAATATTCATAAAGTATATTCCATTCGGCCAGCGCTGTGAATCTATATTTACCGAGGTTTCATCATTATACTTCTCGGTAAAAAGTTGCTGCCCCAAAACATTATGAATTGAAATATTATTTATTGGTGAATTGCTCTGAACCAATAATTCCCTTTGGATGGGATTATTGAAAAATACCGATACGGCTACATTTTCTGAAAGCCCTGCAGTATCATCAACCACATTTTGGGCATAGATTTTTTGGCCGTTGCCTTTATCTTCAGTAAAAACGGCTACACTTTGATTGGCTGCTTGTTTTGTAAAACTTATTCTACCTTTTGGAGCGGAAAATGTTGCAACCGGGCGTGTTTCTTCGGGCCAAGCAAAATCTCCATCATCATCCAAATAAACTGCATGTAAGGTTACAGGTGAAGCCCCGGTGTCTAAACCATCCTTAATTAAAAATAACGGATTGTTGTTTCTTAACTGCAGACTACCAGCATGAACCTTTTCCGAAGCAATGGGAAATACAACTTTTGCATTATCGGTAAACTGACGGGCGCCCGTATTTTTGTCAAATTTTTGGACGTATTCCCCTTTTTCACTTTGATTAGTGTTGGAGTAGGTAGCTATAGACCAGATATATTGTGAACCCTGTTCAAAAGCTATCTCCGTTTCCATTTCGTAATCAGTTTCGCGAATGTCGAAATCTGAGCCATTTATTCCCCAAGGTAAGGTTCCATCGGGGTTAATGCGTTGAAGGTATGAATCAAATCGGTTGCCGGCCGAAGCGTAATAGCCCATATAAACTACATCACCATCCTGAACGCCTTTGTACGGACGAATAAAAGCAGTAGCCCTGTCTGCAATTTGGACCGCATTTGCCCAAACCGAATTGCCATCTACATCATATCGCTGGGCATACATAAACGAATTTATACCCGTCAACAATTTATGGAAAACTGCAATGTATTCGCCACCCGTTACTTCAAAGAAATTGCCCGGTGCCGACACTCCAGAACCGGTTGTTAAGGGTTTTGTAGATGGCCAAATTGCAGTTCCATTATCGTCAAATTTCTGCATAACTCCACCACTGCCCGAAAGCCAACTTACAACTGCGCCACCTGCAGAAAGCGGCAATACGGTTACTACATTGCCATTACCAACCTGAACCCCGCTTATACCCCATAAATGATTGCCATCAGTATCCATTTTAAAAACAAAAGCTGGGTCGCCCCCCGCAGTACCTGTCGCGCCAATGTATAGATTGTCGTCAGCATCTACAGTTGTTGTCATAATAACTGTAGAAGTGCTCATGCGCCCACATTTTTCCAAAATACAACAAAGGTTTGTCCGTCAGAAGTGCCTCGAGCCTGCACATCCAATTCGCCAGATTCGGCTACTAGAGTGTTAACATCGGTATCGGGTGTCCACTGGGCTTGCATAACTGTTGCCCCAAGTAGTGCAAAGAGTGTAAAGATTAATTTCATAATAAATTATTTTGGTTAATTTTCAATCCTTTAAAACAAAAAGATTATTTCAAAACTAATGGTATTATTGTGAAATTAACAACTGTAAATCAATAATTTAGGACTTCCAGAATTTTCTGCTTCACTTTTTCCGTGGAAGGAATCATAGTTTCCTCCAGCACCGAATTAAGTGGAATAGCAGGCATATTTTCCGACCCAATTAACATTACCGGCGCATCCAATTGCTGAAAACACTCTTCTTGAATTCTTCCTTGCAAACCACGCGAAAATCCATTTTCTGATGGTTCTTCAGTTACAACCAGACATTTTCCACATTTTTTAACCGATTTAAAAACCGTTTCGTAATCTAATGGGTGAAGTGTTCTTAAATCCACAACTTCGATTTTATCCTGCATTCCAAGTTCTTCGGAAGCATTCATAGCCCAATGCACCCCCATTCCATAAGTAATTATTGAAAGGGTTTCCTCTTCTTCCTGTTTCCAGATTTCCTGCAGCACCCACGCTTTTCCGAAAGGTAAAATATAGTCTTCCGAAGGCATGACCGAGGTAGCACCTTTAGTGCCTTTCACTTTGCTCCAATAAAGCCCTTTGTGTTCAAAAATAACTACGGGATTGGGATCATAATATGCTGCCTTAAGCAAGCCTTTTAAATCGGCGCCGTTGCTTGGGTAGGCTATTTTTAGACCTCTAATATTTGTAACCACACTTTCTACGGAAGAGGAGTGATATGGGCCACCGCTGCCGTATGCCCCAATGGGCACCCGCAATATCATAGATACAGGCCATTTTCCGTTCGAAAGAAAACAGCTTCGTGAAACTTCAGTAAACAATTGGTTTAGTCCGGGCCAAATATAATCGGCAAATTGCACCTCAACTATGGGTTTTAGGCCCACAGCGCTCATTCCAACGGTGCTTCCAACTATAAATGCTTCTTGTATTGGCGTATTAAAAACGCGGTTATCGCCAAATTTTTGTGCCAAAGTTGCGGCTTCCCTAAATACACCTCCCAATCTTCCGCCAACATCCTGGCCGTAAAGCAAGCACTCCTTGTGTTTCGCCATTAATTCTTCGATGGCGAAAAGGGCACAATCTACCATTACTACTTTTTCGGCTCCTTTTGGAGAGCGTTCGCCAACTTCTTCAGTAATTTCAGTAAGCGCAAAATCGTGGGTAAATAAATCTTCCGGTTTTGGATCTTCGGCCTGAAGGGCTTTTTCAAGCGAATTTTGAACTTCGGTTTTAACCTGGGCTTCCATTTCACTTAATTCCGTTTCAGAAAAATTATTTTCTAGCAGAAGTTTTTTCAATTTAGGATACGGATCGCGACTGCGCGCTTCTTCTAAATCATCGCGATAAAACTCCATCCGAACCCCAGAGGTATGATGGTTTAAGAGCGGAACTTTTGCGTGCACCAAAAATGGCCTGCGCTCTGTTCTTATTTTTGAAATTACGTCCTTAATGGTATTATAACTTTCTTCGAAGTTGGTGCCATCTATGGTTACGGCTTCCAATCCGTGGAAACCTGCAGCATATTCAAAGGCATTTTGCGCCCGGGTTTCTGCGGCATTTGCCGAAATATCCCAGCCGTTATCCTGCACTAAATACAGAATTGGCAATTGTTTTAATGCTGCCATTTGAAAAGCTTCAGCCACTTCGCCTTCGGTAACGGAGGCATCGCCCAGACTACAGACTACAACAGGAGCATTCCCGCGCTGGCGGGAATCTTTTAGATGAACAGAGGAATCATATGAATTAGTAGCCTTTCCGTGCTCTTCGCTTAATTCCTTCTGGTTTTGTTTCCCATCAAAGAGATTATCGCCTTCGCGGTAGTGGAAACCTAAGGCAACGCCGGTAGCAGGAATGGCCTGCATACCTGTTGCAGAGCTTTGGTGCGGAATTTTCGGTTTGTCAACATCGCGCAAACTGGGATGCGAATAATAAGTGCGTCCCCCAGAAAATGGATCGTCCTTTTTCGCTAATACCTGAAGCATTAAGTCATATGGCTTCATCCCTATTGCCAATAACATGGCATCATCCCTGTAATATGGAAACATATAATCCTGTGGCAAGAGTTGCATACCCACAGCCGTTTGGATTACCTCATGCCCACGGGAGGTAGCATGTACGTATTTTGATACAGTTTTAAAATTTTCTTCATAAATCTCGGTCATGGCTTTTGCGGTGACTAGATTTTTGAAGGCGCTTTTTAAAATTTCTTTATTGATTGATTTAACCACGAATTCACTAATTAAAAATGTTCTAAAACCTCTCAGCTATTAAAATCTTTGAGGATCTCTTATTTAAATTTTTCTATTGGAATCAAACTTTTCCATATAATCTCCTATTCTTCTTAAAAAAGAACCTGCCAAATAACCATCTACTATTCTATGGTCGAAGGAAAGGGAAAGGTACATCATATGCCTAATTTCAATGGTATCACCCTCTTTACGTTCCATAACTTCGGCACGTTTTTTAATAATACCTGTAGCTAGGATTGCTGCTTCCGGCTGGTTTATAATGGGGGTGCCCATCAAACTGCCAAAAGTACCAACATTACTTATTGTAAAAGTGCTTCCTTTAGTATCGTCGGCTTTTAATTTATTGTCGCGGGCTTTGGCAACCAACTCGTTTGTTGTTTCGGCCAATTCCTTTAAATTCTTTTTATCTGCATTTTTTACCACTGGAACAATTAAATTTCCGGAAGGAAGGGCAGTTGCCATCCCAATGTTTATCTCGTCCTTAACGATAATATTTTTGCCTTCCAATGTAGAATTGATCATCGGAAAATCTTTGATAGCCTTAGCCACACATTCAACAAAAAGGGGAGTGAACGTCAATTTTTCATTGTATTTTTCTTGAAAAGTTGCTTTATGTTTATTTCGCCAATGGACCATGTCTGTTAAATCTGCTTCAACATAAGCGGTTACGTGCGGGGCCGTACTGGCGCTAAAAACCATATGGTCTGCAATCATTTGGCGCATGCGGTCCATTTCCACAATTTTGCCCTTTCCTTTATCGAATTTTAAATCGGGAACCTGAAAACCGGAAACTTCGGGCACGACCTGCGCAAACTGGAATGGCCGACCTTTTTCCAAATATTCGGAAACATCACTTTTACGTAAACGCCCATCTTTCCCGGTGCCTGAAATGCGGGCCAGTTCTTCATAACTAATATGATTTTTGCGGGCAATGCTGTCTACCAATGGTGAAATGAAAACATTTTCATTCACTTTAAACGCCTTTTGGGGAGAAGTTGAAGCTGATGCCTTTGTTGGCTTCGAGATTTTTGAGGCTGTTGACGATTTTAATGTAGTGGAAGTTTCGTCAGAAATTGAAGCCGATTTTTTAAGACCGTCGGATTCCGATATATCTAAAATGGCAATAACATCGCCAATTGGCACTACGTCGCCACTGCCATATCTATGCTCAAGCATTTTACCCGATGCGGGCGCCGGCACTTCATTGTCTACTTTATCGGTCGCAACTTCTAAAAGTATATCGCCTTCTTCAAAAGATTCGCCTTCATTTACCATCCAATTAATGATGGTTCCTTCGATAATACTCTCGCCCATTTTGGGCATTTTAAATTCAATTTTATTCATATAATATTTTATTCAGACCCAAGGACTTTAAAACCTATGGATCTTTATCATTATTCTGAATTCCTAATTCTGAATTGGTTTAGTGTTTTATAAAAATCTTCTTGGACCGGTCTATTTTTTGGAATTTTGCGCAAGGGTTCAACTTCACGCAAACTTTCATGACAATCTGTTGGTAATTGTTGATATAGACGTGTACCCGCGGTTTTCCAAGCAATCATTTCATCTGAAATATCCTTGATTGCTTTCGCCGGATTGCCCACTATCAATTTTCTGCTCGGAAATTTCTCTTCCGCCTTCACAAAACTCATAGCGCCCACTATACACTCATCGCCAATTTCGGCATCGTCCATTATAACGACATTCATTCCTATTAAACAATTTCGTCCAAGATTGGCACCGTGAATTATAGCACCGTGCCCCACGTGGGCACTTTCTTTTAGCACTATGCTTTTCCCCGGGAACATATGTACGGTACAATTTTCCTGTACGTTAACCCCATCTTCCAAAATTATCTCGCCCCAATCGCCGCGAATAGCGGCACCGGGCCCTACATAGCAATTTTTTCCAATTATAACATTACCTGTTACCGCCGCCAATGGGTGTACGAAACTGGATTCGTGAATTACTGGAATATGTCCTTTAAAGCTATATATCATAATGCTTGTGTATGAGAGGTGAGACCGCTGCGCTTTGAGTGGTGAACCTTCTCATTTATTTTTTAAATGTCTTCTTAACGACGAAATCATTTTTCCTAATTCAGTTAATTTTTTTCTATTCTCTTCATCTGTTTCAAAGGTTATATAACCTCTCAATCTGGCTTTTGTTGAGGCCGCAACACATTAGGTTTCGTGGTTGGGAAAACTTTCTATTTGTTCATTTACAAATTCCCCAAAATCAATCGCTTTTTGATAAACCTGCAAATCTTCGAACTTAAAATGATAATTACTCTTCATATTTTAAAATGAAATTATTAGTATCACCACTCACAGAAAAATTCGTTTTTCGCCCTCACCACTTACCACTTCTTACTCAAATCTTTTCAACGTCTCTTTAGTAAAATCGCTTAAAACCAACCTACCTGAAATTATTGCTCTCTCGGCCAATAATTCATCCCAATCTTCAGTGCCGCTCCAGAATACCTTTTTCATTTCCTTCATTGCTTCCGGATTATAATTACACAAGTTTTCTGCAAAGGTTTGGATGGCTGCATCCATAGTTTCTACACTATCAAAAAGTTGGTTGTATAAACCCTTATTTAGGGCCCATTCAGCCGTGTAAAAAGTATTGGCGTCAATGGCAATCTGGCTCATGGCACTCAGGCCAAGTTTTCGTTCTACCGCCGGACCAACTACAAATGGACCAATACCCACATTCAATTCGCTCAGTTTAATGGCGGCAAATTTTGTGGCCATACAAAAATCGGTTGCAGAGGCCACGCCTACTCCGCCACCCACTGTCTTACCTTGAATTCTACCAATGATGAATTTTGGGCATTTGCGCATTGCGTTTATAACGTTTGCAAAGCCACTAAAAAAGACTTTTCCAGTTTCGGCATCGTTGATGCTAATAAGCTCGGTGAAGCTGGCTCCGGCACAGAAAGTCCTTTCGCCTCCACTTTTTAGAATTATAACTTTTACTTCGTTATTGTTTCCTGTTTCAGTAATTGTATTTGCAAGTTTTGCCAGCAAATCTCCCGGTAAGCTATTGTGCGCTGGGTGGAAGAATTCTATTGTGGCAATATTGTTTTTTATTTCTTGTTTTACGTATGGTTCATTCATATTTTTTTGATTCAAGTTACAAGAACCACAACCCAAGACGCATCCATCTTGGTTTGTGGCTCTTGATTCAATTAATCTATCAAATTAAATTGCTCAAAATGATGGTTTAAATGTTTTCGCTCCAGCAAATACCACTCATAGCGGTTCAATTCGCCGAAAACCATATTGATTAATGTAGCGTCAGGGTTTTCCTTAAAATATGTTTTATAGGCTTCCCTTTCCTCTAAAAACTTTTCCTTTGCGGTGGCCAAATCTGGATGCTTTAGTCTGTCCAATGTATCTTTTTCCAACGTTGGGAAATTAGAATTTTTCGGAAATTTATCATAATTATAAAGGCTTGCGTGAACTTTCTCCAATATTTTCTCTGGGGTTGCCACTTCAAAATCCTGAATTTTTCCAGAAGCAATTTTATAAGTGTATTCCAAATGTTCTACCATATGTTGGGGCGTCATTATGCCCCATTTTGGCTTCATTTCTTCAGATAATTTGCTTAAAAGTGCTTCAATCTTTTCATCGGTCATTTCAACAAAAGTCTCCTGTTTCTTTTGGACCATTGTTAAAATTGTTGCTACTGCAACCAGTTCATCCTCGGCATCAAAAACCTCAACAAACCATTTTACAATACCGCTTGGGTGTTCTGCGGAAGCAACGTCTCTATCCACTTTTTGTTTACAGGTTAAGCGCACAAAAATGGTATCATTATGATAGAGCGGACGCAAGAACCTGCAATCTTCCAAACCGTAATTTGCCGCCACCGGTCCTTTATTTGGATAAACGAACAATCCCGCTGCTGCGGCAATAATGAAGTAACCGTGGGCAGTGCGCTTTTCGAAAATACTTCCATCTAAGGAAGTAATATCGGTATGGGCATAAAAATGGTCCCAAGTTAGATTGGCAAAATTGATTATATCTGTATCAGTAAGGGTGCGGTTATGGGTTTTTAATGACATACCCGGCTCTATATCTTCCCAATGGTATTTAAAAGGATGCTGGTCTGCCTCCTTATATTTTGCATTGGCCTGATAAATTCCCGTGATTTCGGTTAAGGTTGTTGGCGAACCTTGGATTGCGGTACGTTGCATATAATGTTTTATGCCGCGTACGCCTCCCATTTCTTCACCGCCACCTGCCCGGCCCGGCCCACCGTGGACTAAGTTCGGCAAGGGTGACCCGTGTCCGGTACTTTCTTTGGCACTATCGCGGTTTATTACTAGTATTCTACCATGGTGCGATGCTGCGTTTATAACATATTCCTTGGCTATTTTATCATCGTTTGTAGCTATGGAGGAAACCAAGGAGCCTTTTCCCATTTTGGCCAATTCAATGGCCTCGTCTAAATTTTTATAGGGCATAATCGTGCTAACGGGACCGAAAGCTTCCGTTTCGTGCACGGCCAAATTCTTAAATGGAGCATCTTCCCGAAGCACAATAGGTGCCAAGAAAGCGCCTTTTTTGGCATCGGCACCAATAACATCAATTTTATCCAGATCGCCATAAACTATGCTAGCGGTTTTTGATAACTGCTGCACGCGTTCCCGAACTTCCTTCACTTGGTCCAAACTCACCAAGGAGCCCATTCTAACTTCCTTTAAACGCGGATCGCCAATAGTTACTTTTGCAAGCGATTTTCCAAGTGCAATCTGTACATCTTCAATTAAATTTTGGGGCACGATTACCCTACGAATGGCGGTACATTTTTGGCCACATTTCACCGTCATTTCATTTCGAACTTCTTTAATAAAAAGGTCGAATTCTGGAGTGCCAGGTACTGCGTCTTCGCCTAAAACTGAAGCGTTAAGCGAATCTGCTTCCATGGTGAAGGGAACTGATTCCTCTATAATGCGTTTATGCGCCTTTAACATTCGGCCAGTTGTAGCAGAGCCGGTGAAGGTTATAACGTCTTGAGATTCTACCGAATCAAGAATTGATCGGGCAGATCCGGTTATAAGTTGCAAGGCCCCTTCCGGTAAAATTCCGGAAGCAATAATTTCGCGCACTACTGCCTCCGTTAAGAAGGAAGTATTTGTTGCTGGTTTTACAACGGCGGGTACACCGGCCATCCAGTTTACCGCACATTTTTCCAACATTCCCCAAACAGGAAAATTAAATGCATTAATATGAACTGCCACCCCGCGTTTTGGCACCATTATATGGTGAGCCATAAATCGGCCACCACGCGACAAATCTATCGGTTCCCCTTCAACGTGATAAGACTGGTTTGGGAATAATTTCCGAAGGGAGGCATTGGCGAACAAATTTCCAAATCCGCCTTCAATATCTATCCAGCTATCAATTTTGGTAGCCCCCGTTCTATAACTAATTTCATAAAAATCGGCTTTCTTTTTAACCAGGTGAAGCGCTAGCGATTTTAGCATATTCCCACGCTCCTGAAAAGTCATTTTTCGAAGTACTTCGCCTCCTTTGGTTCTTCCTTATTGTAGTATTTCAGCAAAATCAAGACCTTCGGTATCTGAAAGCGCCACCACGTCGCCAGTGATGGCATCGTGCATTGGTACGCCTTCCCCACTTCCCTGAATCCATTGTCCTGTAACGTAATTATGTAATTTTTTCATTTTCTCATTTTTAAAAAATCCTCACTCGAGTTAAAAGTTAAACTTTACACTCGCTCAATAATAGCGGCATAGCCTTGCCCCACCCCCACGCACATTGTAATAAGCGCATAGCGTTTGTTTTGTTCCTGCAATTCCAAGGCCGCAGAATACGCAAGGCGCGCGCCAGTTACACCAAGTGGATGGCCAATAGCAATTGAGCCACCATTTGGGTTGATACGCGGATCGTCATCTTGCAAGCCCCATTCGCGAATACACGCCAAAGCCTGTGAAGCAAAAGCCTCATTAAGTTCTATGAGATCCATATCTTCCATTTTTAAGCCTGCTTTTTCAAGGGCTTTATTGGAAGCCTCAACGGGGCCAATTCCCATAATTCGTGGTTCAACACCAACTACTGCTGAACTCACTATTCTAGCAATTGGTTTTAAATTATACTTTTTAACCGCGTTTTCTGAAGCGATAATTGTTGCCGCAGCACCATCGTTCAAACCAGAGGAATTTCCGGCTGTAACACTGCCATCCTTTTTAAAGGCGGGGCGAAGTTTAGCCAAAATTTCTTTTGAAGTATTGGGCTTTATGAACTCATCATCCTTAAAAATTATAGGATCTTTTTTGCGCTGTGGAATTTCAACCGCAATAATTTCTTTCGCAAACCTGCCGCTTTCCTGGGCTCGGGTTGCCTTCATCTGTGAATTATAAGCAAACGCATCTTGGTCTTCCCGAGAAATATCGTGCTTTTCTATCAAGTTTTCGGCTGTGTTGCCCATACCATCCGTGCCGTACATTTCTGCCATTTTTGGGTTTATAAAACGCCAGCCAAAACTGGAGTCGTACATTTTTGCATCTGTTCCAAAAGCTGCAGAAGGTTTTGCAACCACATACGGTCCACGAGTCATATTTTCAACTCCGCCCGAAATAAACAAATCG